>CAMLKN010000012.1 GCA_946480655.1 uncultured Devosia sp.
GCTCGAACTGGCTGCCGATGCGGCCATGGGCGCGCTTGTTGAGCGCCAGCACCAGGACGCCGGACGTATCCTTGTCGAGTCGATGGCACATGCCGGCGGTCGGCCAGGTCTGCCGGGCGCGGTATTCGACGCAGTCCCAGAGGCTCGGGTCCTTGCCCGGAACGCTGAGCAGGCCCGACTGCTTGTTGACGACCAGGATGTCGTCGTCGACATGGAGCACGTCGAGATAGGGCTCCATGGGCGGAGAATAGTCTTTGAGCGTGGGCATAGGGGGCATGGCATGCCTCTAGCAGACGCGAGCCCCTTTGACCAAGCGGCTTGAGACTCGGCTGGCGATCTCGTTCGCCGGGACCTAGACTGGCCAAATGGAGACGACGACTTTGGATACGGCACTGGGGCGCTTTGGCATCGGCTGGACCGAGAAGGGGCTGGCGCGGGTGCTGCTGCCGGGCGATGACGATGCGGCGCTCCTCGACCGCCTCAACCGGGGTGGCGGCCGGCCCGGCGAACCGACCAGGACCATCGCGGCCCTGATGGACCGCATCGAAGACTATGCCGAAGGCGAACGGGTGGATTTCACGAATGTGGCTCTCGACCTCGGCGGCGTTCCAGATTTCCATCGCCGCGCCTACGAAATCCTCGTCACGGTCGGCTGGGGCGAGACGCTGACCTATGGCGACTTGGCGCGGCGATTGGGCGACGTCGGTCTGTCACGGGCGGTGGGTCAGGCCATGGGCGCCAATCCCATGCCCCTGGTCATTCCGTGCCACCGCGTCCTCGCAAGCGATGGCAGGCCGGGCGGTTTCTCGGCGCCCGGCGGCGCAGCCTCGAAGGTGAAGATGCTGGCCTTGGAAGGGGTATCCATTGGGGCCCCGGCCGGGCAGATGAGTTTTGGATTCTAGTCATGGCATATGCGTTCAAGCAATCCAGCGGCGTAGCAGATCAGGTGCGGGCGATCGCAGTGGAGCAAATCGACAAGGCTCTGCAGGCAGTAGTTGGCAACGACAATTTCGACACAACCGTGCACACCCTGCGCAAATGCGCCAAGAAGCTGCGGGCCGTGCTGAAACTCGTGCGGCCGGCCTTCGAGGACTATGAGTCTGAAAGCGCAGCGATCAAGGCAATTGCGGATCAGTTTTCGGTGGCGCGCGACGCGGCTGTCATGGTCGAAACCCTGTCAGGTTTGGCCCATCCTGCCGCAGGGCCACTGCTTGACAGGCTGAGCGAGCGTGCTCGGCACCTGCGCAATCAGATGGGAGAGGAGGCCTTGCTGACCTCGGCTCGTGCCCAGTTAGAGGACTTTCGTCAGAGCGTCCTCGACTGGAGTTTTGGTGCGTCGGGCCGGGCCATCGTCCTGCCCGGATTGCGCAAGTCCTACTCGCGCTTCCGCAAGGGATTTGCCCAAGCCGGCGAGAAGCGCGATAGCGAGACGATTCACGAATGGCGCAAGGCCGCCAAGACGCATTGGTACCACACACGACTCTTCGAGCCGGCGGCTCCCGATGCGCTGGGAGGCGCAGTCGCCAACCTCGAGAAGCTAGGTACCATACTGGGCAATCATCAGAACCTTGCTGTCCTGGCGAACTGGATCGACGCCAATATCCCTTCCGGGGACGATGCAATCGAAGGGCTGCGGACCACAATTGCCGCGCGCGAGCTGGAGCTGGCCAGTGCGGGCCTGGCGCTGGGACGCCAGTTCGTGGTGGAGAAGCCGTCCGCGCTGGCGCGAAGGTTCGAGCAATACTGGCAACTACTGGACTAGGTCATGGCCACGGAGATCGAGCGGAAATTTCTGGTCACAGGTGACGGCTGGCGGGCTGCTTCGACCGGCAGTGCTGCTCTGCGGCAGGGCTATCTCTCCACCAGCGCCAAGGCCACGGTCCGCATTCGCATCTACGACGACAGCCGCGCGGTGCTGACGCTCAAGGGGCCCGTGGATGGCATTTCGCGGGCCGAGTTCGAGTATGATGTGCCGCTGGCCGATGGCCTGGCTCTCCTCGAAATGGCCCGGCCCAATGTGGTGGAGAAGCGCCGCCATATTGTGCCCCATGGCGGTCTCACCTGGGAGGTCGATGTCTTCGAAGGGGCCCATGCGGGCCTTGTCATGGCGGAAGTGGAACTTGCCGACGCCGACCAGGCCGTCGATCTGCCGGATTGGGCGGGCAGGGAGGTCAGTCATGACGACCGCTACGCCAATGCAAGCCTCTCGCGCGTGCCGGGCGTTCCACCCGTTGACCCTGACGCGGCGTGAGGGACTATCTCCTCATCTCGCGGAGGATGCGAGCGCGATGAAGACCTATACCGTCAACCAATTGGCCCGACTTGCGGGCGTTTCGGTGCGAACCCTGCACCACTATGACGAAATCGGACTTCTGCGCCCCGCATTCACCGGCGAGAACCGCTATCGCTACTACGGCGAGGAGGAATTGCTGCGCTTGCAGCAGATCCTCATCCACCGCGAACTGGACATTCCTCTTGTCGAGATCGGCGCCATCCTCGATGCGCCCGACTTCGACCGCCTTGCCACGCTGCAGATGCAGCGCGAACGGCTGGAGGAGCAGGCGAAGCGCTATGCCGACATGGTCCGGACGATCGACCGCACGATCGCCCGCCTCAAAGGAGAACGTAAGATGACGGATGCCGATCTCTACTCGGGCATTGTCTCACCCGAAAAGCAGGCCGAATACGAGGCCTGGCTGGTCGAGCGTTATGGCGCCGAAATGCAGCGCGATATCGACCGCAGCCGCAAGGCCATGGCCGAGATGTCCGAGGCTGAACAGGCCGCGATGATGGAGGAATTGCGCCAGGTCGAAGATGGCTTGGCCGAAGGCCTCCGCCGGGGCCTGCCGCCACAGGCCACGGCGCTTGATGCCATGATCGAACGGCATCGTGCCTGGGTCGCTTCCGCCTGGGGGCGTGAATGCGCGCCGGAGGCTTATGCCGGGCTCGCCGACGTCTATGAGCATCCCGACTTCCGCAAGCGCTACGAAACGATCCAGCCGGGTTTTGCCGATTACCTGGTGACCGCCATGCGGGCCTGGGCACGGCGCCAGGCTCAGTAGTTCAGGGGGCGCTTGCCGGCGCCCCCTCTTTTCGGTTGCCTCACACGCATTTGGGGTGGATAGACGAGGCATGCCCATCCACCACAATTCGCGACTCGCGCTGGTTCTGGCGACGGGAGGCCTCGTGTGCCTCATCGCCATGTCGGCCATCATCCACGAAGCGTCAGCGCATGCCGCGCTCGGCCAGATGATCTTCTGGCGCAGCGCGCTGGCCCTGCCTCCCATCGTGGCCTACCTGGCCCTGCGCGGCCAACTGGGGCTGTCGATCCGCACGAAGCGGCCGGGCAAGCACCTCATCCGTGGCGTTCTTGGCTGCATTGTCATGGCGCTCAATTTCACCGCGCTCGCCTATCTCTCGGTCGGCGTCGCCACGGCCCTGAGCTACCTGACCCCCATCCTTTCGATGTTTGCCGCCATGCTCCTCCTCAAGGAGCGGACGTCGCTGCTGGTGGTGCTGGGGGTGCTGTTTGGTTTTGCCGGCGTGCTCATCATGCTGTTCCCGGCACTCGCGGGCAGCGAGGTGCGTGAAGGCGCGCTGATCGGGATCGCCGCCGGCATCGGCATGGCGGCTACCAATGCCCTTTCGCGCGTTCAGGTGAAGGATCTCACCCGCACCGACCCGCCGGCCAGCATCGCGCTCTCCTTTGGCCTCATCAGCACCCTGGTCGGCGGCGCAACCTTTGTCCTTGGCTGGCCCGCACTCGATGGCCCGACCCTGTGGCTGCTCTTCGGAGCTGGCCTCCTGGGTGGATTCGGCCATGTCATGATGATGGAGGCGGTGGCACGCGCGCCGGTGTCGCTGCTTGCCGGTTACGAGTATACCGGCATTCTCTGGGCCTTCTTTTTCGACGTCGTGCTGCTGGGCATTGTGCTCGACGCCTGGGCGGTGACGGGTGCATTAGTGGTTGTCGCCGCAGCGGCTCTGGCGGCCTATGGTCAGAAGCATCTTGCAGCCAGGCCGGCTGTGGCGGGCGAATAGGATGGTCAGATGCTGATCTCGGCGGACGATTTCGAAGCGATCAAGTCCGGGAGGGTGGATACGGCGTTCCGGCGCTGGGTGCGGCCCACGGTCAAGGCGGGCGGCACCCTGACCAATGCCTGGGGTGTGCTGGCGATTGATGCCGTTGACGTCATCGCCTTGGACGCGGTGAGCCCTGAAGATCTGACGCGGGCCGGGTTTGACAGCCGTGCGGAGCTCGATGCCATGCTTGGCAATCGGCAGGGAGCGCTGCACCGCATTCGCCTGCACTATGTCGGTGCCGACCCGCGCGCTGCCCTGCGCGAAAGCGCGGCCTTTTCCGATGCGGAAGCGGAGGCCATGGCGCAGACGCTGGGCCGGATGGATGGCGCGACGCCCTGGACACGCGCTACCCTGGAGCTGATCGGGGAGCGGCCGGGCGAGCCGGCACAGGAACTGGCCGAGGCCCTGGGTCGCGAGAAGCTCAAGTTCAAGAACAATGTGCGGCGCCTGAAAGCGCTGGGCCTAACCGAAAGTCTGGACGTGGGCTACCGCCTGTCGCCGCGCGGACGGGCCTGGCTCGAACGGTCTATTGCCAGCGCTTGAAGCTCTTGAGGTGGTCGAGGGACCTGGTCACCGTCGTCACGATGCGATTGACCGGATCGGTCACCGGCACGACCAGCACGTTTTCCGTCTCCGGGTCCGGCACTTCCAGCGTGGCAAACTGGCTGTCGAGCAGGCTTGTCGGCATGTATTCGTGGCTGCGCTTGGCCATGCGCTCGCCGATCACCTCCCGATTGCCATGCAGATAGACGAACAGCACAGGCTCGCCGGCTTTCTCGGTGATGAAGTCGCGATAGGCCTTCTTGAGCGCGGAGCAGGCACCGACGGCAACGCCCTTTTTCGCCGAGGCCTCCTTGAGCGCCGCAGTCAGCGCTTCGAGCCAGGGCCAGCGGTCTTCGTCGGTCAAGGGCGTTCCGGCGCGCATCTTCTCGACATTGGCCTCGGGGTGGTAACGATCACCATCGAGAAACGGCGCATGCAGGGCCCGCCCGAGGGCTGCGCCGACAGTGGACTTCCCCGATGAACTGACGCCCATGACGATGATCAGGCGAGCAGGCTGGTTCTGGTTCATCAGGCTTGTCCTGGCGTCTTGCGGCATGAACCGCCGGTGAATGCGCCGGCGGGCGCCGGTGCATGTTCGGCCAGGCAGGATGGTGCAGCGTCGGGGGAGGCGCAGTGCCAGGCCCGCGCATCAGGGTGATCGAAAATGAAACTTCTCGCCATTCTTGCCGCTTCAGCCATGTTCGTTGCCCCGGTTCTTGCCGTGGACAATTTCTACTCCACCTCGACCAAGCTCAATATCGGTCAGTTCGCCGGCAATTGCGCCAGCATGGGCGGCGATTTCACCGCCCATGGCAATCATGGCGGCACCTGCAAGACCGAAAGCGGCCTCGATGTGACTTGCGTCCGCGAGGACGGGCTGACGACCTGCGCCGGCAATGTCCCGAAGACTCCCAAGTCGCCCACCTGATCAGACGGTCGCAGTGAAGGCGCCGTCGACATAGAGAATGTGTCCGTTGACGAAGCGAGCGGCCTCTGAGGCGAGGAACACGGCGGCACCGCCCAGTTCCTCGGGTTGCCCCCAGCGGCCCATCGGCGTGCGCGTTTCGATCCAGGTGTTGAACTTTTCGTCCGCAAGCAGGGCCGCGTTGAGTTCTGTGGCAAAGTATCCGGGCGCAATGCCGTTGATGTTGAGGCCGTGCTTCGCCCAGTCGACGGCCATGCCGCGCGTGAGGTTGGCCACGGCCGCCTTGCTGGCCGCATAGGGCGCGATGGACGGCCGGGACAGGGCCGACATCAGGGAGCAGATATTGATGATCTTGCCGCTCCTGCGGCCGATCATGTGCTGTGCCACCGCCTGCGAGACATTGAAAACCGATGTGACATTGGTCTGGATGACCTGGTCGAACTTCTCCGGCGGGAAGGCGTCCAGCGCCGCGCGAAACTGCATGCCGGCATTGTTGACGAGGATATCGATCGGGCCGATCTCGCCTTCGATATGGGCGATGGCGTCGTCGATGCTGTCGCGGCTCGTGACGTCGAAGGCCACCGCGCTCACGGCCAGTCCCTCGGCGGCGAGGTCGGCCGCTGCTGCGCCCAGCGCCACGCTGTCCCGCGCATTGAGGATGAGCGAGGCCCCGGCTTCTCCCAGGGCGCGCGCGATGGCAAGGCCAAGTCCGCGGCTGGATCCGGTGACCAGCGCCCGGCGGCCGCTGAGGTCGAATGGCGAGGCTTTTGCGCTCATGCTTGGCGTGGCCTTTCCCCTGTGGCACGGTCCCGTGGTGTTAGTGGAGCGCAGCCTTGTATGCAAGGCGGGGAGGAAACCATGGCTCTGGACTACACGACCACGATTACCATTGATCTACCGCGCGACAAGGTCGTTGCGCTCTTTGACGATCCCGGCAACCTGCCGAAGTGGCAAAGGGGGCTGCAGAGCTTCGAGCCGCTTTCCGGGCAACCTGGCCAGGTGGGTGCAAAGTCAAAGCTGGTCTTCCAGATGGGCAAGCGCCGCATGGAAATGATCGAGACGATCACCCGCCGGGACCTGCCCGATGCCTTCGATGGCACCTATGATGTCGAGGGCGTGCACAACATCGTCGAGAACCGCTTTTCGGAGCTGGGGCCGGACAAGACCCTGTGGGAGAGCCACAATATTTTCGAGATGAAGGGCCTGATGATGAAGGCCATGGCACTTCTCGCGCCGGGCATGTTTCGCAAGCAGAGCCAGAAGTATGCCGAGGATTTCAAGGCCTTCGCCGAGCGCGGCGTGGATGTTCGCGACAGCTGACCGCTTGATCTTCCATACAAGTTGTGCGATCTGGCCGAAAAATGTGCAATCCGCCCTTCCTTCGGACGGCGGATTGTGGTCATTTCCCGCCGCGCCGCCATGCCTCGCGCCATGGCCAGAACGCGGAAGACCTTGAAGAGGACTGTTTGTATGTCGACAGCGGATATCGGCCTGATCGGCCTGGCGGTAATGGGTTCGAACCTTGCCCTCAACATCGCCGAGAAGGGCTATACTGTTGCCGTTCACAATCGTTCGGCCAACCGCGTTGACGAGCATATGGCCGACGCCAAGGCGCAGGGCCTGGATGGCAAGACCATCCCGAAATATGACCTGGCCGACTTTGTCCAGACGGTGAAGGCGCCGCGCTCGATCATCATCATGGTCAAGGCCGGCAAGCCCGTCGACGACATGATCGAGCAACTGCTGCCGCATCTGGAGCCGGGCGACGCCATCATCGAATGCGGCAACTCGCTCTATACCGATACGCAGCGCCGCTTTGACTATTTGAAGCCCAAGAATATCGGCTATCTCGGCGTCGGCGTCTCCGGCGGCGAAGAGGGCGCCCGCCATGGCCCGTCGATCATGGTCGGCGGCTCCAAGGAACAGTGGCACAATGCCGAGGCCGTTCTGACCGCCATTGCCGCCCAGTTCAATGGCGAGAGCTGCTGCGCCTATCTCGGTGAAGGCGGCGCCGGCCACTTCGTCAAGATGATCCACAATGGCATCGAATATGGCGACATGCAGATGATCGCCGAGATCTATGGCGTGATGCGCGATGGCCTCGGGATGTCGCCCAAGGAATGCGCCAATGTCTTCAAGGAGTGGAACAAGGGTCCGCTCAATTCCTACCTGATCGAGATCACCGGGCACGTCCTGGATGCCGTTGATGAACAGACCGGCCAGCCGCTGGTCGAGCTGATCCTCGACAAGGCCGGCCAGAAGGGCACCGGCGTCTGGTCCGCCATCGTCGCCCAGCAGATGGGCGTTCCCGCGACGGCCATCGAGGGCGCCGTGGCTGCCCGTTCGATCTCTTCGCGCAAAACCGAGCGCGTTGCCGCCGAAGGCATCTATGGCAAGCCAAACCGCCCCAAGACCGACGTGACCCTGGCGGACCTCGAAAAGGCGCTGCTGGCCGGCAAGATCGTTTCCTATGCGCAGGGCTTTGCCGTCATCGCCAAGGCCTCGGAAGAGTTCGGCTGGTCGCTGCCGCTGGCGACCATCGCCAAGATCTGGCGCGCCGGCTGCATCATCCGCTCGCGCTTCCTCGACCAGATGAGCTCGGCCTATGCCAAGGGCGAGGCGGTCAACCTGCTGGTCGTGCCGGATTTCGTCTCGATCATGAAGGACAGCCATCCGAGCCTCCGCAAGGTCGTGGCCGCAGCCGCCATGGGCGAATTCCCGATGATCTGTCTCTCCGCCTCGCTGAGCTATTTCGACAGCTACCGCCAGGCCCAGGGCACGGCCAACCTCACCCAAGGCCAGCGCGATTTCTTTGGCGCCCACGGATTTGAAATTGAAGGCCGTGGAAGTGACCTGCACGGCACCTGGCCGTCGACGCTGGGCAAGTAAGAAGTCTGGTTTCAAAACATGCTAAGCCCCGCTTCGGCGGGGCTTTGTGTTTAAAGCGCCTGGAACATCACGTAAGCGTCTACATAGCCGTGGACCGGGTGATGGAACGCCTTGGGCAGCTTTCCCACGATGTCAAAGCCCAGCGTCTCCCACAGATGGACAGCGGCCTGATTGGTCGAGACCACGAAATTAAACTGGATTCCCCTGAAGCCGACGCTGCGGCAGTAGTCGATGGAGTGGCTGCACAAGGCTCGCGCAATGCCGCGCCCGCGGGCGGCCGTGGCTGTCATGTAGCCGCAGTTGGCGATGTGGCCGCCCCCACCCTGCTGATTGGGACGCACATAGCTGGCGCCCAGGACACGGCCTTCTTCCTCGGCGACGAAATTGACCTTTTCTGGCGACGCAAAATAGGCACGCGCGACCACCTCGTCGCCATCGCGCGGCAGGGCAAAGGTTTCGCCCGCGCGCATGATCGGTTCGATGATGGCCCAAAGATGCGGCCAGTCGGCGTCAGTGGCGGGGCGGATTGTAAGTGTCATCGTCTTCTTCGATGGGAGCTACGCGCACCTGTCCGGGCGGCGGCATCTCGGGAGCATGGGGGTGGTCGGCGACGCTTGGACGGCGGCCCAGTTCGAACCGCCAGGCGGCAATGGCAAAGACGATCAGCGCCAGGGCCACGGCAATGGCGCAGGCAATGAACGGGGCGCCGGGGAAGTAATGTCCGGAATCCGGGCTGCTCGTATAATAGGAAAAGATTTGCGTGGCACCGAGCGGGCCGATGATGGTCGCGAGCGAACTTGCGGCATTCACAGCACCCTGCAATTCGCCCTGGCTGTTGTCCGGCACCTGGCGCGACAGGACGCCATTGATGGCCGGGGGGGCGAGCCCGCTGACGCAGCCGACCGCAATGAACAGATAGAGCTGGTAGACATCGGTCGAAAAGGCGATGCCCGCAAAGGCAATGGCGGCCGCCAGAAGGCCAATCACTCCCACGGCCGGTTCGCCCATGCCCTTGGAGAATGGTCCGGCCAGCACGGCCTGGCTGAAGGCAAAGCCGACGCCGAAAGCGCCCAGGGTTCGGCCTATGGTGGACGAGGAGAAGTTGAACACTTCCACGGTGAAATAGCTGAAGATCGTTGGCAGGGCCTGCGTCGCCAGCTGCAGGAAGAACAGGACCACCAGCAGCCAGAGCACCGACGAATATTGCCGCAGCGCCATGACGGCCCCAAGCGGGTTGGCACGGCGGATATTGAACTTGCGCCGGTTGGATTTGGGCAGGCTCTCGGGCAGGACGAGGAGGCCAAAGAGGAAATTGGCAAAGGCCAGGCCCGCGGCCGCGAAGAAGGGCACGCGCGGGCCGAACTCACCCAGTTCGCCGCCGATGACCGGCCCGATGATGAAACCCAGGCCAAACGCCGCGCCGATCAGGCCGAAGCGGTGGGTCCGCTTATGGGGCGGGGTGATGTCCGCCATATAGGCCGTGGCCGTGGCCAGGGCCGCGCCGGCAATGCCTGCAATGATGCGCCCAATGAAAAGGTACCAAACAAAGGGGGCGATCGACATCATCAGGTAGTCGAAGGTGAGGCCGAGCAGCGAGAACAGGAGGACCGGCCGGCGCCCGAATCGATCGGAAAGATTTCCCAGCACCGGCGAGAACACGAACTGCATGAAGGCGTAGGCAAACACCAGGTATCCGCCGATGACGGCGGCCTGCGCCACGCTTCCGCCGGTCAGTTCTTCAAGCAGGTCCGGCAGCACCGGCACGATGATGCCCACACCGATCATGTCGATCAGGATGGTGATCAGGATGCAGGTCAGCGTCAGACGGGAACGTGTCGCAGCTTGCATGCGGTGGCTATTACCTTTTTCTTTGTCCCACCGGGATGGTGCGATGCAATTGACACGGCGCGGACCGACAAGGCAAGCGGGCAGCGCCGCGTCGCGTCCAGACAGTCCTTAGCGGGCCCCGATGCCTCCGGCCGCGTCATGGCCATAGACCCAGGCGAGGCGTCCGAGGTGGGCTCGGGGCCCCTGCAGGCTCATGACCAGATTTCGGGCCATGTTCATGGGCCATGGCAAATGGAAGATGCGCCCATTCCGGGCCGAAAGTGCGGCGACCCGCCTGGTACGCGACTGGCGCAAGGCGGCATAGCTGGAAAAGGCCTCTTCCGCGGATTCGGTTCCCACCAGCAGCGGCGCCAGCACCGTGGCGTCTTCGATACCCATGGCCGCCCCCTGCGCCTGGAAGGGGACCATGGCGTGGGCGGCGTCGCCGATGAGACCGATATTGCCCTTGTGCCATGTGCGGGTCTCGACCGTGTACATCGGCCAGGCCGTCCAGCCGCTTCCGGCGGCCGCCATGATCGCTTCCACGCGCGGCCCGGGATTCTTTGGCTTGGGCTGGGTGGTCGGATCCGGCTTTCCCCCGGGCATGAAGAGAGCGAGGTTGACCTGGCCCCGATGGGGCAGGGGATAGCACACGAGGTGAAAGCCGCTGCCGAAGAAGACCGACACCCGATCTGCAGCGATTTGGCCGGAGACCAGGTCAAAGGGGGCGAGTGTGCGCCAGGCGATGCGGTTTCGGAATACGGCCTCGGGTCCGTCCAGCAGCACCATCCTGGTGTGGGAATGGACGCCATCGGCACCGATGAAGGCATTGGCCCGGGTCGTCCGGCTCTGGCCGTCGGCTTCGTCAATGGCCACTGTGACGCCACGGGCATGCGAGGCGACATCCCAGTTCCGGACGCCAAAGAGCATGTCGATATTGGCGAAGCGCCGGCATGCCTTGTAAAGCACATCGGCCAGGTCTGCCCGGTGCATCACAGCATAAGGGGCCCCAAACCGCTCGCGCATGATCGCACCCAGTTCCATGCTCAGCAGGGGGCGTTGGGCGCCTTGCGGATAGATATCGAGCGCTCGAGGCTCGAGGCTGACCCGGTCCAGCGCCTCGCTGAGGCCGAGACGATCGAGAGCGTGGCGCGCATTGGGGCTGATCTGCAGTCCTGCGCCGAACTCCTGCACCTCATTATGCCGTTCGAGCACGACGACAGTCGCGCCGAACTTGGCCAGCGCCAAGGCCAGGGTCATGCCGGCAATGCCGGCACCTGCGATGATGTAGCTTTGGCCCGTGGCGGCCATGGGAAGAACTCAGGCGGCGTTGACCTGGAAGATGGCAGAGGCGGGATTGGCGTGCCCGGCGCCGAGCTCGGCCTTGTAGAGATAGAGCGTCGAGCAGTAGGGGCAGACAATCTCATTGTCCTTGCCCATGTCCAGGAACACGTGGGGGTGGTCGAAGGGCGGCAGGGCGCCGACGCACTGGAATTCCTTGGACCCGATCTCGATGCTGCGCAGGCCTTGGGTATTGTGAAAGTGCGGGGTCGAGCCGTGGGCCATGGTGTGAACCTGGGTGGGTGTTTGATTTGGCGCGACCATAACCAAAGGCCTGACCCAAGAAAAGGGCAAAGGGGTGCTTGATTTTGTCGCCCGAAGCCGCAAAACCCGGACCGCGCCGCAACAAGGACAAGCCCATGCCCAGCTTTGAAACCTCGGGTCTCTCGCTCGCCTATGACATAGCCGGCCAGGGTCAGCCTGTCCTGCTTGTCCACGGCTTTGCCTCGAGCGGAAAGGTCAATTGGGTGGACACGGGCTGGGTGGAGACCCTGGTCGGCGCCGGCTATCAGGCGATCACGCTGGATAATCGCGGCCATGGGCAGTCGGACAAGCCGCACGATCCCGAGCTCTACTATCCCAGCCAGATGGCCGAGGATGCCGTGGCACTGCTCGATCACCTGGGCATCGGCCGGGCCGCCGTAATCGGCTACTCCATGGGTGCCCGCATTGCCGCCTTCATGGCGTTTGCCCATCCGGAGCGCGTTGCGTGTGCCGTGTTCGGCGGCATGGCGATGAATCTCATCAACGGCCTGACCGACGGCAATGACATCATTGCGGGCCTGCGGGCGCCGGCTCTGTCCGATCTCACCCATCCCACCGCAAGGCAATTCCGCATCTTTGCCGATCACACGGGGTCCGACCGCGAGGCCCTTGCCGCCTGCATGGAAACCTCGCGCCAGCCCATGGCGCGAGCCGACGTTCGCCGGATCGACGTGCCGGTGCTTGTTGCTGTGGGCGAGGCCGATGACATGGCGGGGCGTCCCGAGCCGCTTGCTGACCTCCTTCCGCGGGGCGAAGCCGTCCTCATCCCCAAGCGCGACCATATGCGGGCCACTGGAGACAAAGTGTTCAAGGCCGCAACATTGGATTTTCTGAGCAAAGCCTTTCCCAGCGTACCGGCTTCGTGAACCAATCGTCCCGCTTTGGCTTTGAAACGGAAAACGAACTGGCTTATATCGTCACTTATCGATGAAGCGGAGAACGGCTCCATGAGCGGCAATGTGAAGACGTCGGCCCAGATCAAGGCGATCGATCCGGTCTGGGAGGCAGTTCGGGCCGGGGCACAGCAGATTCTCGATACCGAACCGTCGCTGGGCAACCTGGTGCTCGCGAGCATTCTCAATCACGACACGTTTGAAGAGGCGCTGGCACATCGTATCGCTGCCCGGCTGGATCACGAGGATGTGTCTGCGGATATCATCCGGCAGGGATTTGCCGAAACGCTGCGCGACAGCCCCGAGATCGGGGAGGCGGCGCGTGCTGACCTTGCCGCGACGCTGGAGCGCGACCCGGCTTGCCACCGGGCCGTCGAGCCTCTGCTCTATTTCAAGGGCTATCAGGCCATCCAGACCCATCGCTTCGCCCATGCCATGCACAAGTCGGGCCGGCGCGATTTCGCGCTGTATCTCCAGAGCCGCGCCAGCCAGGTGTTCCAGGTCGACATCAACCCGGCCGTTCCCATGGGCAAGGGTGTCATGCTCGACCATGGCACGGGCCTGGTGATCGGGGAAACCGCTGTCGTGGGCGACAATGTCTCGATGCTGCAGAACGTTACCTTGGGCGGAACGGGCAAGTCGGATGAGGACCGTCACCCCAAGATCGGCAACGGCGTTCTCATCGGCGCCGGCGCCAAGGTCCTTGGCAATATCAAGGTGGGCGACTGCTCGCGCATCGGGGCTGGATCGGTGGTGCTCAAGGAAGTACCGCCGCGCGTCACGGTTGCCGGGGTGCCAGCCAAGGTCATCGGAGCGGCTGGTTGCGCCCAGCCGGCTCTTGTCATGGACCAGATGATCACGGTTTACGACCGGGACGGCGAAAGCTGAGGCAAGGCCCGAGCCGCGGTTGTTCCCGCTAAATTGCCCGTCGCAGGGGTTGTCAGCGGCGGTCGAGACACTAGATTGCGCCCCAACGCAATCAGCAGGACATGCTCCCGTGAACCACCCGGAAATCATCAAGCTGCAGAAATTCCTGCAGCGCACCTTCAACAACCGCAATATCGACGTTCGCCCGCGCGCCAAGCTCAATGACTCTGTGGAAGTTTTCATTGGCGAGGAATCGATCGGGCTGATCCACGTCGACGACGAGGACGGCGACAAGTCCTACATGTTCTCGATGTCCATCCTCGATATCGACCTCGACGACATCGACTGACGCCTAGAGCGCCCCGATCTGGCCCAGCCAAAGGGCCAGTTCTGCATCAAAATGCTTCCATGCCGGCAGTGTGTCGGCATCGAAACTGAGCACCGCCGCCAATCCGTTCGGCAAATGGATCGTCCGCAGGCATCGGCCGGGCCGGCTGGGTTCTGGCGCCTCCGAACATTTGGCCACAAACGGGGCGGGCGATAGGGGATCGTACCAGACCGTTTCGTCGGCGTAGCCTTCCCCGTCCAGAAGCGGCTTTCCGACCAGTCCCGGCACTCCTCCCTTGGTCTCGTCCGCAAACTGGTGAAGGTAGACCGCGTCAAGCAGGGCAGAACTGGCGCGCGCGCCGCTCCGTGGCAGAAGCGTCACGTCGACGCTTGCCGGTTCGGCCAACCCCTCAAGCTCCAGCTCAAAAGCAAGGTCCACCTGGCTGGCAAAGCCGGGCTTGATGTCCTCGCCGAAGCGGAACCACTTCGCCGGTATCGACAGCTCCTGGCCTGCCACGGTCTGCGCGATTGGATCGCCGTCGGTCAACCGGGGCGGGGAGGGGCGGGACATGCGCCCTGCCTGGTCAATGGCATAGGCGAGGCCGACAGCAGCAAGCAGCACCAATACCGCTATGCCAGCAAGGTTATAGGCGAGGTTGCCATGCCCTTCCTGGTGTGTCCGCGGTGGCGCTGTGGAAACCGGCATGCCGAAATTAACCAGGATTCTTGGCGAGAGGTGACAGCCATTAGGGGGATCAATATGATTAACAAAAGGTAAACTTTCATTTGGCGCGCAGAGACACGGGGACGGCGAAGCATGGCCAGGGAACTTCTGCTTGCAGCTTTCATCATGGGTGTCGGCCTCTGTGTGGCCGGAGCCGGCACGCACCTCTACCAATGGATCACCCGGCAGCAGGCCGTGCTGCGAATGGATGGCGGGTCCTACCTCGCGTCCCTTGGTAATCTCGCCATCAGTTTTGTCTGTGGCCCCTATATCCTGCTCCAGATTGGCTGGAGCCATGAAGACGATGGCACGGTGTCCATGCCCTCGGTCCTGCTTTCAGCCCTGATTTCCTTCGGTTGGGCCTTCATTACCGGGCTGCTGTTCCTCAGCGCTTATGTGGCCCTGCGCTCCTGACGCGGCCAAGACTAATGAATGCAGAAAGGCCGGCTTCGCTTGCGCGAGCCGGCCTTTCTCTTCAGACCCCTATCAGGGATAGGCTTGGGGCGGGGTCCGGAAACTGGTCAGTTTGCAGCGGCGACCACGAGGACGCGATCGTCGATCATGTCGACCCATTGCCCTGAATGGGCCTGGGACTGGCGCTTGATGAACTTGTAGGGCGTTTCGTTCCAAAGGCGGATGGTGCCGTCCTGGTTGTCGAGGACAAGATCACCGCGGTCGGTGCGGGCAAGCAGGACGGCATGGCCGTTGCCATTGGCTTCCTTGACGACGGCGATCATCAAGGTGCTCGGATCCCAGCCGGAATTGATCAGGTCGCGGCGCTTGGCCAGGGCGAAATCTTCGCAATCGCCGAAGCCGTTGGGAAAGGTCCAGAACTCGGCGACCTTGTAGAGGTCCTGATCGGTGACCGGCCTAACGTTCTGATTGTAATAGGCATTCACCGAGACAAGCTGCTGCCAGGTGTTGTCGGTCAGTTCCATGGCCGGGACGATCCGGTCATTGGCGCGGCATTCGCCCGGATGACTGGCGCAGAATTCGAGGTGCCCGACCGGGATGGAGGTGGTGCCCGCGGTGGTCTGGACAAAGGCGACGTTGGTGAAATCGAGTGCGACGGTGGGGGCGGTGGGGGCCAGCGCGACAATCGCGGCAATCAGCCCTGCAAGCAGCCCCTTCTTGTTGAATGACATTGTGTAGTCTCCCTGATGGAGACCACACTAGGGGTGGGCCATTGCCCCGATCCGAAAAGTGCCACGCAGTTTTTATGCGTGTTTTATCGATGCCTTTGAGGTGGCGTTTACCATGACGCGCGGGGCGAATTCGTTAGCAGACTGTTAGCGCCAGACCTAACGCAAACCTAGTTCATGCGCAGGTTCTGCTGAACCACGGTGAGCATTTCCTGGGCGGCCGCAAATTCGACGGCGACACCGTTCTGGAAATGGCGGACGACGCGGGCCCGCATGCGCCCGAGGGTGATGGGCGTGCCCATGGCAGGGCGCACATCGAGTTCGACCGCAGCGCCCGAGAGCGAGATGTCGATAATCTTGCAGTTGTAGCGCCGGCCATCGTCGAGCACGACGGTGGAATGACGGATGTCGGGAACCACACGCTCGTGACGGCGGTCTTCGGGCAGGTTGAGCAGATCCTTGTTGGCCAGCCATGTCAGCTGGGCCGCCATCTTGTCCCGTTTGCGCGGCGACGCGGCGATATCCATGATGAAACCACCATCGACCTGCGACAGGATCGTGCCTTCGATACGCCCAAGATGGTCGAGATAGGCGACGATGCGCTCGCCAACGATGCCGGGAACCGGTGCGATCACAACGGCGTCGCCGGGCGACATGGATAGAACCTGGCAGGGGAATTCCCGCCGGTCGGCCAGCATGTAGCGACCCAGAATCGACACCGCCACGCGTTGAAAGCGCCTTTCGGCCGCACTGTTGTGCAGCCCCAGGGCAGATTGCGGCGCGGAAATGTCGTCACTCAGCATGCGTCAACCTGTTCCACGCACTGGGGAAATCCACAGCAACGTTAGCGGGTCTTGGTTAACGCTTGATGAGGCACACGCCCCGAATGAGGCTAAAATGCCAGCGGACGATCAGTTGCGGCCGCCATCGATCACGGCCAGATGCGCATAGCGCCGTGCCGTGCGGCCATAGACCGTGGTCGGCAGGCCCAGGGGTGCGGCGCCGGCCGAAAAATCCACGTCGTTGACGACGCTGGCGAGGACTTCGCGGGCAGTATCTTCCGCAGCGATCTCGTCGGGCCAGATCAGCCGCAGGCCGGTGATGCGCTGCTCCAGGATCGGCTGCACGCCCAGCCAGTAGGGCTCTTCGAGGGCTGACATGGCACCCAGGATACGGGTATGGGTCGAACCATTGTGACGCAGCGGCATGAGAATGGTCTCGAAGGAAACCTTGGTCTGCAGGGCCGTTGTGCCCTGGAAGGTCACGAGGGCCACCGCATGATCCTCGGTGACGGCGCGCAGGAGGGTGTCCATCGCGTCGCCGTCGCGATCGTGCCAGAGCGCAGAAAAGGAGCGGCCTTTCAGTTCGCGGCAATAGCTGGTGCACAGGTGCGAGCCGGCGAGGCGGAACGAGAACTTGTCCTGCCCCTCGAGTTCCAGAATGAAGGTATTGGACAGCGCTTCCCGAATGCGCGTGGGGTCGATATCGCGACGGTCAGGCGCGCTGCGCGAGCCACGAATCGTGTTCCAATAGGTATAGAGGGTCTTCGTGCTCGGCATCTGCATCGTTCGGGTCCGCATCTGGAGTCGAGGGCGGTCCTTTTTCAAGTCCCCGCCGCGACACCGACAATTGCAAAATGCGGCCCCAAAAGCCCGCTTAAAGAATAGTTAAGGTTAACGTCTGTGGCCAAATGTGGAAAAGCTGACGCAGGCCCGCGCCGGGTCTCGGTTTCAGGACAAATGCAATGAATGAGCGCCCGCAAACGCCCGTGCCGCCTGAGCCCAGGGCCCGCGAGCCGATTTTTCTTCTGCCTGGGGCCATTACGGCTCTAACCGGCGTTCTGGTCGCCGTTCATCTTGCATCAACCCTGGTTCTTAACCCCGATGGGCAGATGCAGCTGCTGTTCTGGTTTGCCTTCCAGCCCTATCGAATCGTCCTGGCCGGGGTCGAACCGGGCATCGCCGTGCCGCTCCTGTGGACGCCGTTTTCACATGCGTTTCTCCATGCCGGTTGGGACCACCTGCTGATCAATGCGGCATGGCTGGTGATTTTTGCGACGCCGGTGGTCCGGCGCTATGGGGCAGGGCCAATGCTGGCGCTGTTCCTGATATCCGCGGCGGGAGGCGCTGCCCTCTTTGCCGCGACGACCCTTTATAGCCAGGTCTACCTGATCGGCGCCTCGGGCGGGGTGGCGGGGCTGACCGGGGCGGCGATCCGCTTCATGTTCCAGCCGGTCCTTGTCGGGCGGCATCCCGAGACGGGCGAGCGAATCGTGCTCGGGCGGCAGTTGGCGAGCATAAGGGGCGTGTTCGCCAATCCGCGGTCGCGCTGGTTCACGCTGATCTGGCTGGCCCTCAACGCCGCCGTGCCGCTGGTGCCCCTGCTGACCGGGTCATCGCTGGCCATTGCCTGGCAGGCCCATCTGGGCGGCTTTGCCGCTGGATTCCTGCTGGTCGGGCTGTTCGAGCGGAAAACCTAGCTGCCGTACACCGCCTTGGGGTCGAACAATCGAGGCAGACCGGCATCTTCCAGGTGCGCCTTCCCGTCGACCAGCGAGACTCGCCTGTAGAAGCAGCTCTTGCGGCCGGTGTGGCAAGCGGCGCCACGGCCGGTCTGGCGGACGGTCATGACAATGCAGTCCTGATCGCAGTCAGTGCGCAGTTCGACCACTTCCTGCAATTCGCCGGAGGTCTCGCCCTTTTTCCAGATCGCCTTGCGCGAGCGCGACCAATAGTGGGCAATACCGGTTTCGAGGGTGAGGGACAGAGCCTCGGAATTCATATGGGCAACCATCAGCACATCATTGCTGCCGGTCTCGACCGTGACCACGGTAAGCAAGCCATGTGCATCGAAGCGCGGCGCGAAATCCGCTCCTTCTTCAAGTGCATCGTGGTCCAAGGACTTGGGATCAGTAAAGGTGAGAGTCATGGCGGCCTGCCGTTTGGGGATGGCCATCCATAGGCTGCATGGACCACCCGGACAAGCCGGGTGGCGCCGTCGCGATGCGAGAAGTTCAGGCCCTGAGGCCGAACCAGACTTCGACATCGCCTGTGCCGGTGCGGGTGTCGAAATGCGGACCGTAATATTCGATGAAGCTGTGGACCGCTTCGCTTGGCTCATAGCCATTGGTGCTGAGCCATTGTTCGGCAGCGCCGATGGTCTGGCGGAGAGCTGAGACATGGCCAGCATGGGTGAAGCGGGCCCAGCGCAGGGCCGGAACCTTCACGAGGCTGATATCGGGCGGCAACTCGGCTCCGGGCCGCATCTCCACGGCCACCAGATAGTCGAATAGGCCATCCGGCGTGATCTCGCCGACCAGACCGTAGGCGGCGCCATCAATGGCGCCATCGAGATTGCCGATATAGGGCTGGAAGCGCCGCCATTGTTCGGGAATGCCGACAGGCGCGCTCATCTTGTGGCGCTCGGCAATGCCGGCAAAGTGCATTTCGGGCCGGTTCTCGAACCGGGGCGGGGCGACAGGGTCGGTTGTGGTCGTATCCATTCTGAGAGGCTCCACGAGGGCTAGTCCATCAAGACTGCGCCTTTGGCGGACCGACTGCGGGGTCACCCCGAACTGGTCGCGGAAGGCGCGGGTGAATGCCTCATGCGAGCCATAGCCGAAATCGAGCGCCACCGAGAGGATATCGGGGGCGCCATCGGCCAGGAGGCGGGCCGCTTCGCTCAGGCGCCTGCCGCGCAGGTAACCGGTGACGGAATGACCGGTGACCAGGGGGAAGACCCTCGAGAGATAGCTTTTGGACCGCCCGGTGACCGATGCCAATTCCTCAAGGTCCAGCGGCTCGCGCGAGCGGCTTTCAAGAACCCAGAGCATTTCGGCGATAACAGACATGGCATGGTCCCGCGTGTGAGGCGGGTAGTCTATGCCATGATC
>CAMLKN010000013.1 GCA_946480655.1 uncultured Devosia sp.
CGCGCACGGCCACGGCGCGGGGTCCGAAGCGGTCGAGATAGAGCCCGAAGCGCTCCAGTTCCGGCGCCGCCTCTTCCAGCCGCGCACAATCCTCTTCGGGCAGTTCCACGATAACCGGGATCAACTGCGCCTGGCTCGGTACCGGCCCGGATGCCAGTTGTGCCTTGAACCGCTCATAGACCAGCCGCTCATGGGCCGCGTGCTGGTCCACCAGCAGCAGTCCGTCGCCGTTCTGGGCGATGATGTAATTGTCGAACATCTGCGCCCGCGCCGTGCCCAGCGGAAACTCCACCGGCTCGACTACCGGCTCGAAATGCTCGACCCTCGCGCTGGGCGCCGCAAAGCCCTCAATCCGCCCGGGCGACCGGTCGAAGTGGAGCGGCGCCCGGTTGGCGCCGAAGGTCGAACGCTGTGGCGTGTAGCCGGAGTCGATCGGCGCAACCGGGGCCGGGGCCGAAGGCTCCGCCATTTCCGGCGCGCTGAACGCACCAAGGATGTCCTCGGCGACACTGGTCGAAGCCTTGAACCCCGCCGCCGCCAGTGCCATGCCGATGGCCTTGATCACCGCACCGCGCACGGCGCCCTGGTCGCGGAATCTCAGCTCCGCCTTGGCCGGATGCACGTTGACATCCACTTCGGCCGGGTCGATGGCCACATAGAGCGCCACCACCGGAAACCGGTCGCGGAAGGTGTAGTCCGCATAGGCGGCGCGCACGGCCCCCACAAGTACCTTGTCGCGAACCGAGCGGCCATTGACGAAGTAGAACTGGCTGAGCGAATTGGCGCGCGTATAGGTCGGCAATCCCGCCATGCCGGCCACCACGATGCCGTGCCGCGCCGTGGCGAGGGTCACGGCATTGTCGACGAAGTCGGCGCCCATGACCTGCCCGAGCCGCGCCCCCAGCGCCCCTTCGCCCGTAACGGCAGGCCAATTCGAGGTCGTCCGGTCGGTGCCCTCGAGCACGAAATGGATGTCCGGATTGGCCATGGCGAGGCGCTTGACCACGTCGGTGATCGCCGCCGCCTCCGCCCGCGCGCTCTTGAGAAATTTGCGACGCGCCGGCACTTGGGCGAAGAGGTCGCGCACCTCGATCACCGTGCCCCGGTTCATCGCCTGGGGTACCGGGCCGGTGCGCCGCCCATTGTCCACCACAATGACGAGCCCGCTTTCCGCCGTTGCGGTGCGCGAGGCCACCGACAATCGCGCGACCGAGCCGATCGAGGCCAGCGCCTCGCCGCGAAAGCCCAGCGTGCGGATATCATCGAGATCATCGGCCGTGAGCTTGCTGGTCGCATGCCGCTCCACCGACAGCATCAGGTCGTCCCGATCCATGCCGTGGCCGTCATCGACAATGCGAATGAGGTCCATGCCGCCATTGGCCGTAGTCACGGTGATGCGGCGCGCGCCGGCATCGATGGAATTTTCCACCAGTTCCTTGACCACGCTGGCCGGGCGCTCCACCACTTCGCCGGCGGCGATGCGGTTGATCAGGTCTTCGGGCAGCTGACGAATGGGCAAGGGCGATTCTCCGTGGCGCCCAATATAGGGCAGTGAACGCCACTTTCCGACCCATGCCCGGCAATTGTGCCCACGCGTGTTGCGCGCTACATCGGCATGCATGACCCAGCGCCTCACTCCCATGGACCACGCCCTTGCCCTCGCCGCCGAAGCGGCGGCGGCGGGCGAAGCGCCGGTGGGCGCTGTCATCATGGAGGGAGACCGCGTCCTGGCGGCCGAGCGCAACCGCATGCAGGCGCTCAGGGACCCTACGGCCCATGCCGAGTTTCTGGCCATCCGCAAGGCGCTCGAAGTGCGGGGCACCGGGCGTCTCGATGGTTGCGACCTCTATGTGACGCTTGAGCCTTGTGCCATGTGCGCCGGCGCCATTGCCCACACGAGGCTCCGCCGCGTCTACTTCGCTGCCGAAGACACGAAGGCCGGCGCCGTTGAAAACGGCGTGCGCCTGTTCGACCAGCCCACCTGCCACCATCGGCCCGAAGTCATCGGCGGCCTTTCCGCAGGGCGGGCCGAGGCCATGCTGGTGGAATTCTTCAGGACGCTCAGGGACTAACGCCACCCGGTTTGACCAGGCATGTTCGCATCATGCAACATCGTGTTAAAAATCATTGACATGAAGTTAGATATGATAGATATCAAGGCAACGAAACTTTCCATTGGAGACCCGTCATGACCATGCGGGAAAAGGTTGCCTGGATCTCGGTACTGACGGCGCTGGCCATCTTCGGGTGGTATTTCTGGTCCGTTTGGGCCGACCATTCTGCCCGCGTTCTCAACGGCGACGTTCTGTTCTGGCGCTTCCTCTGGTGCCTCGGCATCGCCTTCGTGATCATGCTGCCGGGGAGCCTCCTGGCCGCCTGGTTGGGCCGGCAGGATTTTGATCCGCCGCCCGATGAGCTCGAGACCCGCATCGAGGCCATCTCCAACCGCATCGGCCTCGCCCTGCTGGAACTGGCCCTGGTCGCAGTGGTCCTTCTGAGCAGGTCCATCACCGACCTGGCCCGCGCCGACTATGCCGCCGATCCGGCCGGTGCCACGGCCGTCATGCTGGTCAATCTCGTGCTCTTCGTCACCGCCCTTGCGGCAGTGCTGCGTGAGATGGTCGTCATCATCCAGTACCGGATGTATGCCTGATGCCCCCGCCGCCCCCCATCACCAACGCCATTCGCCGCCTGCGCTTTGACCATGGCGAGATGACCCAGCAGCAATTGGCCGACGCCATCGGCATGACCCGCCAGACCGTCGCCGCCATCGAGCAGAACAAATATTCGCCGTCCCTCGAAGCGGCTTTCCGCATCGCGGAAGTCTTCGGCGTCGAGATCGGCGAGGTCTTCCAGTGGAAGGCCAATGAGAAAGCAGGCGGCTGAGCCGCCAAGGAGCAAGATATGAAAGCCTGGTTTGCCCGCCAGTATGGCGGTCCTGAAGTGCTGCGCCTTGAAGAGGTGCCCATGCCCGCGCCAAAGCCGGGTGAAGTCCTGGTCCGCGTCCACGCCGCCACGGTCAATTCCGGCGACGTCCGCATCCGCGGCTGCAATTTTCCGCCCGGCATGAAATTCCTTGGCCGTCTGGCCCTCGGTTGGAGTCGTCCGCGCCAGCCGGTCCTGGGCACCGAGTTTTCCGGCGTGGTCGAGGCGGTCGGGCAGGGGGTCACGCGCTTTTCCCGAGGCGACGCGGTCTATGCCTTTGTGGGCATGAAGCAGCAAGCCCATGCCGAATATGCGGTCATTGCTGAAGCCGGCGCTATCGCGCATCTGCCGCAGGGCCTCGATTTTCATCAGGCGGCCGCCCTGTGCTTCGGCGGTACGACGGCCCTGCACTACCTGCGCCGTGCGGGGCTCAAGCGCGGTGAAACCATGCTGGTCCTGGGCGCATCCGGCGCAGTGGGCTCCACCCTTGTGCAACTGGGCCGCCACCAGGGCGCCGACGTCACCGCCACAACCAGCACCGGCAATATCGACCTTGTCTCCGGTTTCGGCGCCGCCAGGGTCATCGACTACACCGTGACCGATATCGCCGCACTTCCCGACCGCTTCGACATCGTCGCCGATGCCGTCGGCGCCATGGATTTTGCCACGGCCCAACGTTTGCTCAAGCCCAATGGCCGCTACCTCGCCATCGCCGGGGCCATGGCCGAAATGCTGGGCAGCCTGCGATCCGGCCCGGATGGCAAACGCATGCTGGCCGGCCCTGCTTCGGAGCGGGTCGACGATGTCGTCGAACTCGGGCGCCTCGCCGCCGCCGGTATCTACCGCCCGCATATCGACCGCGTCTATGCCTTCGCCGAAATGCCGATAGCCCACGCCCATGTCGATACCGGCCGCAAGCGCGGTAGCGTGGTCATCGCGGTCGCTGAGTAAGCGAGGTTCAGTCGTTCGGATTGCTGTCGATTACCGGGATGCGATCCTGGATATAGGCTTCGATCTTGCTTTCCAGCATGCGCTTGAACCGGTCCTTTTCCGCATCGGCCTGAGCGATGATCTCGCGCACCCGCCAGAATTCCATGGCGCCGAAATGGGCTGCCCGGGGTCGAATATAGATGTCGGGCGGATAGGCAGCCATCATATGGGCCGTCAGCGAGTGCATCATGATCTGGGCCGAGCCGAACCAGATGTCGATGGCCTTGTGATCGGTCTTGGTGAGATTGGCCGAAGGGTCGCCCGCCACGTCGATGCCGATCAGGAAATCGGTGTCGATATCGGCCTGGTCGAGCGGCAGCGGGTTGACCACGCCGCCATCCACCAGCAGGTGATTGTTGTAATGAACCGGCTTGAAGAAGCTCGGAATGGCGAGCGATCCGGCAATGGCCGGACGCAGGAGGCCCGAGTTGAACACCACCTGGTGCCAGGACTGGAAATCGGTCGCCACCACATAGAGCGGCACCTTGAGGTCCTTGAATTCGAGCGGAAAATTGTTCGGCAGGAAGGCGTCCACCACGTTGGTGGCCTCGATCTGCATGGAGATGCCGTTCTTGAGCAGGCCCCCAAGGCCGCGGATCTGCGTGGCCCAAAGTCTGCTGGCTATGGTGCGCAACGTCCCCAGCACCTCGTAGGAATGTTCGCGCAGTTCCTTGCCGCTCATGCCCGCGGCCCAGCCCGAGCCGATCAGGGCACCGATCGACGTGCCGGAAACCACCGCAGGTCGGAGGCCAAGCTCATCCATCGCCTCGATATAGGGGATATGCGTCAGCCCTCGCGCCGAGCCGCCGCCCAGTGCCACGCCAATTCTCGGTCCGCTGGTCGTGTTCATCCTGCCACGCTCCGCACCCCTCTTGCGCAGCTTGTCCGCCAGCGCCATTCCCCGCAACTGCAAAGGCGTGGGAGCGCGTGGCGGCGGGGCCGCATCGAAGACGGTTCGAAGCGAGGCTAACGCCGTAAGATTGAAGAAAGGTTCAGCTTTCGCGGGCGATTTCGCGCCAACCGATGTCGCGCCGGGCAAAGCCTTCTGGCCAAACAATTGCGTCCACGCCTCTATAAGCACGTTCCTGTGCCTCTTTGACCGATGCCCCGAGCGCCGTGACATTGAGCACGCGCCCACCATTGGCCAATAAACGTTTCCCCTCGCGCTTCGTTCCGGCGTGGAACACGGTCAGCGTCTCGCTGTCGAGTCCGTCGACACCCATGATTTCGCTGCCCTTGCCATAGTCGCCCGGATAGCCCTTGGTGGCCATGATGACGGTCAGGGCAAACTCATCTTTCCAGATCACGTCGTGCCCCCCCAGTGTGCCGGTAGCGACAGCATGGAGCAGGGGGACGATGTCGCTCTGCATGCGCATCATCATGACCTGCGTTTCCGGGTCACCGAAGCGGGCATTGTATTCGACCAGTTTTGGTCCATCCTCGGTCAGCATCAATCCGGCATAGAGGACGCCGGCATAGGGCGTGCCGCGCTGGGCCATGCCGCGCACGGTGGGGCCAATGATTTCGTCCATGGCCTGATCATAGAGGGCCCTGTCCATCACCGGAGCCGGCGAATAGGCACCCATGCCGCCGGTATTGGGCCCGGTATCGCCGTCGAAGGCGCGCTTGTGGTCCTGGGCCGTCGTCAGCGGCAGGATGGCTTCACCATCGGTGAGCACGAAGAGGCTCACCTCTTCGCCCTCCATGAATTCCTCGATCACCACTGCCGCACCCGAGGCCCCGAAGGCTCCCGCAAAGCAATCGATGATGGCCTCCTCGGCCTCCTCCACGCTCATGGCCACCGTGACGCCCTTGCCGGCGGCGAGGCCATCCGCCTTGATCACGATGGGCGCGCCTTGCGTGTAGAGATAGGAAAGCGCCGAAGCCTCGTCCTCGAACCGGCCATAGGCCGCCGTGGGAATGTCGAACTCGTCGCACAGCGCCTTGGTGAAGCTCTTCGAGCCCTCCAGCTGTCCCGCCGCCTTCGACGGGCAGAAACAGGTGATCCCGGCTGCGCGCACATCGTCGCCAAGGCCGGCTACCACCTGCGCATCCGGCCCCACGACCACGAAGTCGATGTCGTGGGCGCGGGCAGCGGCGATGACGGCTGCGTGGTCGGTAATGTCCACGGGGAGGTTGGTCGCCACCAGTTCGCTGCCGCCATTGCCCGGCGCCACGAACAGCGCCTCCACCAGCGGCGACTGCGCGATCTTCCAAGCCAGCGCATGCTCGCGTCCACCCGAACCCACGACCATTACGCGCATCTGCTGCCTCCATGCCTAGCTGCGCGCGTGATGCAGGAAACTGGCCACTGAGGCAAGACCCCTTCACCTCTCCCTTGGGGGAGAGGTCGGCGCAACGCGCCGGGCGAGGGGGCCCTCGAAAGCGCCCCACAGTTGCTGTGTGCGACTGTCAACACCGCAACGCCGCCACCCCCCGGCACGCCGCCTCACTTTGGGCTCCTTTATTGCGCACCGCTGGGCGACATTGCTCAGGAGAGGCCCCAATGGATTGGTCGCTGTTCGGACTTGTTCCCATGATCTTCGGTGGCGCGCCTGCTGATACGCCCCGGGCCCTGCTCGATGCGATCTATCAGCCGCTGCAAAGCGGGCAGCAGATTAATCTCGAGGAGCACTATTCCGATCATCTGCAGGAACTGGTCGCCTATAACCTCGAGGCCAATGTCGTGGATGCAAGCGGTGCGCGCATCGATCCGGGTGCACCACAGATCGTCGCATTCAATCCATTCCTCAACGGGCCGGAAACGCCGGTCGACGCGCTCTTTGTCAGCGAGCCCATAGTGCAGGGCGACACGGCGGTAGCCCTGGTCAGCTTCGAACGCGCCGGCCAGCCGACCGTCCTTACCGTCTCGATGGTGCGTGACGACGTCTGGAAAGTCGACGATGTCGCTTCGGTCGGCGCAGGGGAAAAGTGGCTCTATTCCTGGCTGCTGCAATACGACCCGTACAACCAGCAATGATTGGAGTGCCTCGAGTAGGCACCACTTTGCGGTTCGAAGGCGCGACCAGGCAAGCAGCTACAGCTCGGCTTCCTCAAAGATCGGCAGCACGCTCTCCTTCCACTGGCCGTGGAATTTCTCCAGCCACCGCTGCGCCGGGGCTTTGCCGGTGCGCACGGTCTCTTCCAGCGGGGCGAGATAGATGGTTTCGTCCTGGCTCTTGGCATTGAGCCGGTTGCGGCGCACCAGGCCCGCTTCCGCAATGCCCACTGCCTGCGCTGCCACATCGAAGATCGACGAGCGGCCGAAGGGCGTATCGAGCCCCAGACGCGGCACTTCGCGGCGGAGGTGCTCGCGGTCTTCCTGGGTCCAGTCCTTGATCAGCTCCCACGCCGATTCGAGCGAGGTCTCGTCATAAAGCAGGCCAGTCCAGAAGGCGGAGAGGGCAACCACATGGGCCTCGTCACCCATGTCGGCGCCGCGCATTTCGAGGAACTGCTTCAAGCGCACTTCCGGGAAGAGGGTCGAGAGGTGGTCTTCCCAGTCCTTGATCGTCGGCTTCTCGCCCGGCAATTGCGGCAGCTTGCCTTCAAGGAAGTCGCGAAAGCTCTCGCCCGCGACATTGATGTACTTCTTGTCGCGGATGACAAAATACATCGGCACGTCGAGCGCGAAGTCGGCATAGTGCTCGAAGCCAAAACCCTGCTCGAAGACGAAGGGCAGCATGCCGGTGCGCGCGTCGTCAGTATTGCGCCAGATTTCGCTGCGGAAGCTCAGATACCCCGTGTCGCGGCCATTGGCGAAGGGCGAATTGGCAAACAGCGCCGTGGCCACCGGCTGCAGCGCCAGCGACACGCGCAGCTTCTTGACCATGTCCACTTCGCTCGAAAAGTCGAGATTGGTCTGCACCGTGGCCGAGCGATACATCATCGAGGTGCCCAGCGTGCCGACCTCATCCATGTACTTGGTCATGATGCCATACCGCGACTTGGGCATGGCCTTGATTTCGTCGACCGCCCAGAGCGGGGTCACGCCGAGGCCAAGGAAGTGAATGTCGAGCGGTTCGGCGACCTTCTTGGTGACTCGCAGGTGCTCAGCCAGCTCGGCCGCCGTGCCATGCAGGTCTTTCATGGGCGCGCCGGAGAGTTCGAACTGCCCGCCCGGTTCCAGCGATATGCCACCAATCGTGTCATTACGCAGCCCGATCGGGTTCTCCCCGTCGTAGAACGGATGCCACCCGGTTTCCTTCTCGATCCCGTCGAGCAGCGCGCGGATACCCTGCTCGCCTTCATAGGCCACCGGCCGCAGCGGATTGGTATGAAACACGTGCTTTTCGTGCTCGGTGCCGATACGCCATTGGTCCGCTGGCTTGCAGCCGCGGGACATGGCTTCGATCAGGTCTGCCCGCGATTCTATCTGGGGCGAGGGAGTGTCGGCGCCGGCCATGGAGTCCTCTTGGCTGAGGGAAGTAGGTTGGGCGGGCAAAATAGCGACAGCAAGGCGGAAAGCAATCGCCTTTTATCGCCAATCGCCGATGATCGCCTGGATGACCGCCAACCCGGCCACCGCCGCTGTGTCGGCACGCAGGATTCTCGGGCCCAGGCTGATCGGCAAAACGAAGGGCAGGGCCCTCAGTTTCATGCGTTCCTCGTCGGAAAACCCGCCTTCCGGGCCGATCAGTAGCCCAATACGCTTCCCCCGCAATTGCTCCAGCGCAACGATCGGCGACGAGGAGGCCTCTGCCTCATCGGCAAACAGCAGCACACGGTCCCCATGCGATCCTTTCCACCCATCAAGCAGGGCCCCAAGACTGGTTTCGGGCGCGATCGCGGGCACGTTGAGCACTTCGCATTGCTCGGCGGCCTCAATGGCATTGGCATGAAGGCGCTCGGCCTTGAGGCGGTGGTTCTGGGTGAATTGCGTGATGACCGGCTGGATCGTGCCAACACCCATCTCGACGGCCTTCTGGATCATGTAGTCCAGCCGCTCGCTCTTGAGCGGTGCAAAGCCATACCAGAGATCGGAAGCCGGAGTCTGCGGAGCGATGCTGTCGACCACATCCACAGTGACCGACTTCTTCGAATCGCTGCTCAACCGGCAAAGCCAGGCCCCGTCCCGCCCGTTGAACAACACCACCTCGTCGCCCACGCCTTTGCGCAGCACGGCGGCCAGATACAGCGACTGGTCCTTGCCCAGCGTCAGGCTGCCGCCCGCGGCAAGGTTCGGTTCGACGAAAAGGCGCGGAAGGTGGGCATGGCTGCGGGGCATGAAGTCTGATCGGTTGCGTGGTCGTTGCCGCGCAGTTAGGACTGATGGACATGCCGATGCAAGGAGCATCGGGGCGGCGCCCTCGTGGTCGAGGGTGCTTCGCTCCCCCTTACCGATAGGGCTCCAGAGGCACCGCATTCTCATGAGCCCTCATGGTGAGGTGCTTTGCAGGGCAAAGCCTCGAACCAAGAGGGCGCGAAACGCGATCTGGATACGCATTCCATGAACACCTCAACACCCACCGGCACCGTCGCCGACGCCACCAAGGGCAACTGGCTCGATCGCTATGCGCCCGAGCCTGTGAAGCCCTACGGCCGGCTGGCCCGCTGGGACCGGCCCATCGGATTTTACCTGCTGTTCTGGCCTTGTGCCTGGGGCATCGGCCTTGCCGCTGTCGCCCAGCCCGCATTTGGCTTCGGCTGGTGGGCGGCCATCCTGATGTTCATTGGCGCCATCCTGATGCGCGGCGCCGGCTGCACCTTCAACGACATCGTCGACCGCGACATCGACATGAAGGTCGCCCGCACCCGCTCGCGGCCCATCCCGTCCGGCCAGGTCACGGCGCGGGATGCCACCTATTTCATGGTGGCACAGGCCCTGCTGGCTTCCGCCGTGCTGTTCCAGTTCAACCGCTTCACGGTCTGGGCGGCCATAGCCTCGCTGGTCCTCGTGGCCATCTACCCCTTCATGAAACGTGTGACCTGGTGGCCGCAGCTCTTCCTGGGCCTCGCCTTCTCCTATGGCGCATTGGTGGGCTGGTCGAGCCAGACCGGGGGCCTCGGCTGGGCACCGGTCGTGCTCTATCTCGGCACCATCCTCTGGGTCATCGGCTACGACACCATCTACGCCCTGCAGGACATCGAGGACGATGCCCTGGTCGGCGTCAAATCCACCGCCCGCCTGTTCGGCGCCAATGTCCGGCCGGCCGTGGCGGCGCTCTATGCCGGTGCCTTCGTGCTCTGGAACATTGCCAGCCTCATGGCCGGCGGCGGCGTGCTATTTGCGTTGCTCTCGCTGGTGGCGGCAGGGCTGCTCGCCTGGCAGCTCTGGACCCTCGACGCAGAGCTGCCGCGCAACCCTTTCATACGATTCTACAACAACCACTATGTGGGCATGGCGCTCACGCTCGCGCTTTTGGCCGAATGGGTCTGGTAGTGCTAACGGTCTGCTAGCAAATTGGCCCAAAAGCGAAAGGGCCGACCGCACCACCGGTCGACCCTTTCAGCTTGCTTTGGAGGGCAGAAACTAGTTGGCCATGTCCTGGCCGGGCTTGCGGCGATTGAGGAAACGCGGGCGGCGCGAGGCATCGGCGGCCAGTTTCCGGCGCGGGGCAGGGCTGCCGAGCATGACGCCATCGACCTGCTGGCCATAGGGCAGATAGGCTCCATCGCCTGCCTTGATGAACAGCGGCAGCCGGAGCTTCTTGCCCCAGTTCTGCCATTCGGCCACGACGTTGTGGTTGCCCTCTTCCTCGAACACCTTGTAATTCAATTCAGAATCCGAATGCACGAGCTCGATGGAGCTGGTCAGCATACCCTCTTCGGAAATCGACGTGGCCACGGCAACGCCGATATATTCGGTCACCGGCACCTTGATCTTGATCGCCACGCCGCTCTGTTCGAGCATTTTGCGCACGGTCACGGTCTTGACCGGATCTTTCGGACCATTGTCGTTCGCCGCCACGAAGCGGCGCTCGGCCAGGGCTGGGCGGCCGAAGGCCAGAATGACTGACGACCCTTCCATCGCAACGCCATGAACCATTTTGATGCCTTCCTGTAACTTCGAGAGCTTGTTTTTTGCGCTCCGTTTATGAGGCCAATCTAGCGCACCCCCTTACCCACGCCCTTAATCGGTTCGGTTAAGTTTATGTTGTTTTCCCGGAGGGTTAGCAGGGTATTGCACCCAGTCAGAAGCGATTAACCGCGTCCCTTGCCACCCCGTTTACCCTGCCATTTTTGACGCGCGCAGGCGCACCCTTGTCCAAAGCCCGTGCGGGGCCTAAAAGGCCCGCACAATGCCGGCTTACGCCCCACCCTATGACGATGACCTCGAACTGCTCCGCTCCACCGCGGTGGCGGCGGGTATCATCGCGGCCAGCTACTTCCGGCGCGATATAAAGAGCTGGACCAAGGAAAACGCCTCTCCTGTCAGCGAGGCCGATATCGTTGTGGACCGTTTTCTTGCCGCCAACCTCCTGCAGGCGCGTCCTGACTACGGCTGGCTCAGCGAGGAAACCGTCGACAATCCTAGCCGTCTCGATTGCGAGCGGGTCTTCGTCGTCGATCCAATCGACGGCACGCGTGCCTTCCTCCGGGGCGAAGACTACTGGACGGTCTGTCTGGCCGTTGTCGAGAATGGGGTGCCGGTGGCCGGCGTCGTCTATGCCCCGGCGCGCGATGAATTGTATGACGCCTGGAAGGGTGGCGGTGCGCGGCTCAATGGCAAGCCGCTGACCCGCAGCCGCCGGGCCGGAGCGGCACCGCTCATCCCGGCGCCTGGCGCCGTGCATCAGGAACTCCAGGCTGCCGGCCTCGACTATGCGCGCGGACCGGCTTATCCCTCGCTGGCTTACCGGCTGGTGCAGGTCGCCACGGGCCGACTCGATGCCGCAGTGGCGCGGCGCGGGGCCCAGGACTGGGACATAGCGGCAGCCGCGCTGATCCTCAGCGAATGCGGTCTGGACTTTGCCGACGTCTGCACCGGCTTCCCACAATTCAACAGACGAGATGTGCGCCACGGGGCGCTTGCGGCCTTGGGCGACATGAGCCTAAAACCGCTCGTCCACGCGGCCCTGCTCAAGGTCTATGGCTGCCCGCCAACCGAGAGCGCCGCGCCGGCGAATGCGACATTGCCTCTAACACGGGATTGACCCATGGCTGAGAAGACCGACAAGCAACTGCTGCACTTGGTGATCGGGGGCGAACTTTCGAGCCTCGATGGCGTGACCTTTGCCGATCTCGACAAGGTCGACATTGTCGGCGTCTATCCCAATTATGCCGCCGCCGAACGCGTCTGGCGCGCCAAGGCCCAGCAGACCGTAGACAGCGCCCAGACCCGCTATTTCATCGTGCACCTGCACCGGCTCCTCGATCCCGATTCAGGCGACAAGTAAGGCTCAGCCTTCCGTACCGGAAAGCCCCAGCGCCAGAAGTATGGCGCTGAGGGCACCCGGGCCGCCGATGCGTTCCCGGCCGATCGCCCCCAGCCTGGCCCGCTCTCCGGGATTGCCCAGAAGATCGTTGAGCGCCATGGCCACATTGCCGATTTCGGCATCGACCACCACGCGCGCCGGCCCGAACAACCTCTGCTCATCCTCGAAGCGCGACCGCCGGTCTCGCGCATTCATGAAGGTGATGACGGGCTTGCCCAGTCCGAGGGACTGAATGCTTGCGGTACCGGCCTGGCTCATCACCACATCGGAAACGTCGAGCAGATTGCCCATCGCCCGGCCGCGCGCCATGTGTACGGTCAGACCGTTGCCGCTGAGGCTCCCCAGGTCGTCCGGTTCGCTGCTGAGCAAGGGGACACGATTGAGACCCGCGGCGCGGGCAAGGTCTTCGACGCTGACGCTTCCGGCCACTGCGAGGAAGATATCGGGGCGCTTGTCCTCGGGCACGCGCTTGAGGGCCTCGATCTGCAGTGAAAAGCTCTCTCCGGTCAGGGCGCGGCTGCCGGGCAGGAGGGTGACGGCCAGCTTCCGCTTGTGGCGCGAAGCAGCATCGTAGTCGCCGCGCGGGATCGTATCCATCATCAGGTTGCCCTCGGACCGGGCATCGACGCCGGTCTGACGCAGCAGGGCAGCGAGGTTCTCCGCGCGGCAGAAGACCAGCGCGCAAGCTCGACGTATGGCCAATCGCTCGAGCGGCGAATAGAGCCGCGCCGCACCGGTCTTGTAGACGTCCACGTAAACGAGGTCGCGATTACCAGTGATCAGGCACGCCAATACCCCGACCATGTCTCCCACGACAATGATCCGGTCGTAGCGGCCACGCATGCTGCGCAGGAACCGCAGGGCAGGTGGCACGGTGAGCAAGCCACCATTCACGATGTCCCGGCGCAGGGATCCCTTGACGTTGCGCCAGCCTTCGGAGGCCAGCGTGGCCCTTGGGCCCACGATCGGGCAAATGCCATCATAGGCCTTCCCGCTCCCGATCATCGGATAGGCCTCTGCCGTAACAAAGGACGGCAGGCGCGCGACTAGCTGCGCCGCTATTGCATCCTCACCGTGGCCATTTGAGATGACAAGGAAGCGCTGACGCGACGCAACCTCGCTCACCCCTAACTGCCCCGGCCAAAGCGCTCGAAGGCGGTGTGCGCTGCGACCGCATCGGCATAGGGCTCCTGCCTGTCGACGCTCCAGTAGAAGAGTTCGTCCAGCGGGATCGGCTTGCCGGTGATGGCGCAACGCACGAAGCTGCCGGGCTTGAGCACAACATAGTCGCCGTCGAGATAGCGCAGGCTGGCTTCCGACGGCGCAAAACCCTTGTCAAAGATGTTCATGGCACCATTCCTTTGCCTCTGCTCCAGCTATACCGGACAGAAAAGCTCATCAAAAGAGACTTTCCTGCGATCCCTCGTTAGGCCCGGACCGGGTCGGCTTGCGACGGACAGCCGGAGCGCCGTTTACAGTGACGCCTAGCTCACCATCGGCAAACGTGAGGCGGAGCCTCTCTCCCGGACCGGCCGCCTCCCGGCTGCTGACAACTTGGCCGGTCTCGTCCTGCACCAAAGCGTAGCCGCGCGCCAAGACGCTGTGATAACTCAAGGTTTCCAGAAGCTTGCCCAATTGCTCCAATTGTCTGCGGGGCGAAACAGTGAGTTGGCCGCCAACCTGATGGAAGCGCTGGTTTTGCGCCGCAAGCCGTTCCTGTGCGTGCCGCAGGTCGACCCGCAGCGGTTTGCCGGAGAGGCGGGGCAATAGGCGGTCCAATGCCGTGTGCTTGCGCTCCATGGCCGTGGCCGCTGCCGGCCCCAAGCGGCGAGCGCGTGGATCGTAGGTGAGCCGCGCCCGCTCTATGGTTTTGATGAGACCCGTTCTGCCTTGCCGGTCCAGATTGCCGAGTTTCTGCTCCAATTCGGTATGCCGCTGACGCACCAGCCGCGGCTGCATGGCAGCAGCAAGATTGGAAAAGGCAATGCGGCGCGCCTGCACAAAATGGCGCAAGGCGGCCGAGAGTTGGCTGGAGGCCATGTCCAGTGTCTGCCGTTGGGTCGAGACGAGGTCGGTAGGGCGCGGAAGGCCCGCCGATGCAGCGCGCAACCGGTCCTTGAGGCTGACGACACTCCGCCGCGCCGCCTGGCGTTGCCGGCTGCCCTGATCCTCGACGTAGGCGATGAGTTCGGCGCGCACCGGTACGGCCGCCTCTGCGGCCGCTGTCGGGGTCGGCGCCCGCATGTCCGCTGCATAGTCGATCAAGGTCGTGTCGGTCTCGTGACCGACGGCCGAGATGATCGGTATGCCCGAGGCGGCCACGGCGCGGACCACGGCTTCCTCGTTGAAGCCCCAGAGATCTTCGATGGAGCCGCCGCCGCGGGCCACGATCAAAAGGTCGGGACGCGGGATCGGCCCATCGGGCAGAAAGGCGTTGAAGCCCTCGATGGCGTTGACCACTTCGGACGCACAGGTGTCGCCTTGCACCCGAACCGGCCAGACCAGAACATGGCTGGGAAAACGGTCGTCCAGGCGATGCAGGATATCGCGGATCACGGCGCCGGTGGGAGAGGTGACGACCCCAATGACGCGCGGCAGATAGGGCAGAGGCCGTTTGCGCTCCCGGGCGAAAAGGCCCTCCGCGAGCAGCTTCTTGCGCCGTTCTTCGAGAAGGGCCATCAACGCACCGGCCCCGGCGGGCTCGATATTCTCGATGACGATCTGATACTTGCTCGACCGCGGGAAGGTGGTCAGGCGCCCGGTCGCTATGACTTCGAGGCCCTCTTCAGGCTTGAAGGTCAGGCGCGCATAGTTGCCCTTCCAAACCACCGCGTCGATGGACGCCGCGTCGTCCTTGAGGGTGAAATAGGCATGCCCGGACGAATGCTGGCCCCGGAAGCCGGAGATTTCGCCGCGCACACGCACATGGCCAAATTCCTCTTCGACCGTGCGCTTGACCGCCTGGGCGATCTCGGAAACGGTGAATTCGGCAGCGTTGGTCAGGACCTGGGACACGAAGCGTTTCCAGCAAAAATGGCAACGGTCTTGCGTTTCGAAACGCGACAGAAGAAGACCCTCTGGTGCGCCAAAGTCGGGGCAGGGTCAAGCAGTCTGGAACGCTACTCCGCCGCTTCGGCCTGGTGCGGCTGCTCCAGATTGCCCATGGATTGCACGATGTGGTTGGCCAGGGCGTCGTAGATGCCGCCATAGGCATGGCTGGCGCGCATGAGTGCAATCTGCGCATCTGCCAGCCGCGGCAATCCATATTCTTCGCCGATTACCCGCATCCCCGGCTGCAGCGCGCTTTCCGGCAGGAAACCCACGGCCAGGTCGGAGAGTACGGCCGAAGAGATGGCGGTGGCATTGGACGATGTATAGGCGACGCGATAGTCAAAACCCGTGCGCTCGAGCTGCTCCATGGCGTCCTTGCGCCAGATGCAGCAATTGGGCCCGCAGGCAATCGCCAGCGGCTCGCTGGCCAAGGCCCGGCCGCCATGACTCGACACCCAGAACATCTTCTCGGTGCGGAACAATTCCCCGAAGTTGTGGTCTGTGCCCTGGGTGAAGACGATGAGGTCGTAGCGCCCGGCCTTCATCCCGCTCAGCAGCTCTTCCGAAGCCATGCAGCTTACGTCCACCGCAATCTTGGGATGGGTGCGCTGGAAGCTTGAGAGGATGACAGGCAATAGACGGACCGCATAATCGTCGGGCACACCAAAGCGAATGGAGCCGGCCAAATCGCCGTCGTTGAAGTGGTCGAGGATTTCGGCATTGGTGCGCAGCATCTTGCGTGCCCGTTCATAGAGCACCTCGCCATGATGAGTGAGAGTAACGCTTCGTCCGTCGCGGGTGAGCAGCGAGTGGCCCAGCCTCTCCTCCAGCCGCTTGATCTGCATGGAGACGGCCGACTGGGTCTTGTTCACCCGGCGCGCCGCTTCGGTGAAGCTGCCACAATCGGCAATGGCGCAGAAGCTCTGCAACTGATCGAGATCGAGGGGGGCTGTCATGAGATTGCATCACCGAAATTGATCATCGAGATGAAATCTATTTGTTAGACGAATGGAAGTCCAGTGCGGTAGTTTCACATCATCGATACAACGATGTGTCGACGCCCGCCGGCCTCCCTCCGGCGGATCCCTTCGTTTTCGGAGATTTGAAATGGCTCTCTCGCTTCCCGGCGAGCGGTCAGTCGCGGCTGGCTCGCACATCAACCCCATTCGTGCCTTGGTGACCTGGTTTGCCCGGGCCACGGCCATTCGCCGTCGTCGCACTGCCCTGAAGAGCCTGCTCGATCTGGATGCGACGCGGCTGCGCGATCTCGGCATCACTGCCCAGGACGTTGCCGAGGCCATGGCGGCCCGCAGCGGTCGTACACCCGGCATGGTGTTGAACGCCGCCCGCGCCCGCAACGCACGCGGCTGATTGATATTGCGGGCGGTCGTGGCGCCCGCTTTCCCCGTTGGGATGAACACTTTTGCCGGTGCGCGTCCCATCTCCCGGGCCGGTTTTGCCACCGGTCCCGTTTCCTGACAACTTGCCGGGCCGTGCCGCGCACGTGTCCGGCATTTTTTGTGCCGTCAGGTGAACTTGACGCCGATCTCGGTTTCGGTGCGCCAGGCCACTTCGCAGGCGAAGCGCCGGCCATCATGCATCGCCAGCTCGAACCGCTGGGGTATGGGCAGCGAACTGGTCACTTCCAGCTTCGCGCCGGTTTCCGAGAGATTGCGAACAGTGCAGTCGAAGGTCGAAAAGCCGTCATTTACGACGATCCTGCCGCCCTTGAGCGTGCGGTGCCGCTGCGCGTCGCGATTGTCATCGCTCATCAGGAACCTCTCGGCTGGTCAAGGCAGGGCGGCAAAGCCCTCGGCAAAGCCATTGAGAGAAACCGGGATGCCAACGCCCTCTTCCGGAGTCTTGAACACAACGAAAATTGCGTTGGTGCCTTCCGAGAGAACCTTGATGATCTCTTCGTCCAATTCGACTTCGGCAATGCAGCCATTGGGCAGGCAGCGCACAAAGGCAACGCGTCCCATGTCCGTGCCGTCGACATTGAGGCCCAGCCCGTTCGGCAACAGGACCCCGAGCGGCGCCAGGACGCGTAGCAGCCGCGCTTCGCGGTCTGCGGTGCGCAAGACAATCACCGAAAGCCCGACATTGGGCTGATCTTCAGCCAGCACATTCTGGATAATGGCGCATTGTTCGAAGCTGGCGCCGGGCGGTGTGTCGCAGCTCATCTGCCAGTCACCGTATTCCGCCTTCACTGTGCCTTGGGCCATGGCTGACGCACTCAGAAGCGACATGCCGATTGCAACCACAAGACCAAGCCGCTTTGCCCAGACCATCACTTCTATCACTGCTCCTGCCGAATCGGCGCCTTGCCGTGCCTTCGGACTGTTTCCGACACGCGCCCAGACCTGTCAACCAAAGCCCGGATTTCCGGGCGGTTTTCAAGGCAAACTGCGGCGCCGATGAGGCGAATGCCGCTCTGCAGGGCACCAATTTGCCGCAGCGTTCACAGCGATGGCTGCAATAGACTCAGCCAATGCAATATGATTTAGGTCAACCACGAGTTTTGCGCTCCGAAGTTGAGTCGGGGCGGCGTTAGCTATGCCGCTATTTTACCCGCCCTCCTCGGTGCAAGCCGCCAGAACATGTCGATAGGGGGTATATGGTGACCGGGCAGTTCTTTAGGAAGATGGGCGCCGTTTCGGCTGCCGCACTGGCACTGGTGCCGGCAATGGCAGCAGCCCAGGAGGTCGGCCGCGGCCATCCCGAGCCCGGTCAGTTCCACCTGCAGGAATCGGTGACCCCGATCATGGACTCCATCGTGGCCTTCCATGATGGCATCCTGATGTGGACCATCTCGCTGATCGTCCTGTTCGTGCTGGCCCTTCTGGTCATCATCGTGGTCCGCTTCAACGCCAAGGCCAATCCGGTGCCGGCGCGTTTCACTCACAATACCCTGATCGAAGTGGTCTGGACCGTGGTTCCGATCCTGATCCTGGCGGTCATCGCCATTCCGTCGTTCGGCGTGCTGTCAGACCAGATGACCGTGCCCGATGGCGAGCGCAAGTATCTCGGCGCCAGCCTCTTCTCGGCCGATGTCGAAGTTCCCGCTGCCACCCTGACCGTCAAGGCCACCGGCGAGCAGTGGTACTGGAATTATGAATATGTGGATCAGGGCATTGCCTTCGATTCCAATATCCTGCGCGAGACCAGCACGGACGGCGTCGATCGCCCCACGCTCAAGCCCGATCAGCCACGCCTGCTTGCCGTCGACAACGATCTGATCGTGCCGGTGAACACCACCGTGCGCGTCCAGGTGACTGCCAGCCCGACCGGCGTGATCCACGCCTTTGCCGTCCCGTCCTTCGGCGTCAAAGTTGACGCCGTTCCTGGCCGTCTCAACGAGACCTGGTTCAATGCGCGCGAGACCGGCATCTATTACGGCCAGTGCTCCGAACTTTGCGGCAAGGACCATGCCTACATGCCCATTGGCATTCGCGTCGTGACCGTCGAGGAATTTGAGGCCTTCATGGCTGCCTTCGAAGAAAGCCGCGATTACGCTGCCGCCGCAGCCACGCTGCCGGCGCTGTAAGACAAGGGTCAGAGGAAACGAAAATGGCAAACACCGCAAACCTCGAAGCCCACGCCACCGGGCATGATCACGCAACCCATGACCATCACACGCCGACGGGCTGGCGACGCTGGGTCTATTCCACCAACCACAAGGACATCGGGATCATGTATCTCGTGTTCTCGATTGTCGCCGGCGTGATCGGCGGCCTGCTTTCCGGCGCCATGCGCCTCGAATTGCAGGAGCCGGGTATCCAGATTTTCCACGGCCTGGCGGCCATGGCCTACGGTCTCGAAGGCGATAGCGCCATCGACGCCGGCAAGCACATGTTCAACGTGTTCGTCTCGGCGCACGCGCTCATCATGGTGTTCTTCACCGTGATGCCGGCGACCATGGGCGGCTTTGCCAACTACTTCGCCCCGTTGATGGTGGGTGCGCCCGATACGGCCTTCCCGCGCATCAACAACGTAGCCTTCTGGCTCCTGCCGCCGGCGCTCCTGCTGACTGTCCTGTCGATGTTCTTCGAGGGCCCCTCGGGTGCTATGGGCTTTGGTGGCGGCTGGACCGCCTACCCGCCGCTCTCGACCTCGGGTCATCCGGGTCCGGCCACCGACTTCGTGATCTTCTCGCTCCACGTGGCCGGCGTCAGCTCGATCCTGGGCGCGATCAACCTGATCACCACCATCCTCAACATGCGTGCTCCGGGCATGACGCTGCACAAGATGCCGCTCTTTGCCTGGTCCGTGCTCGTGACCGCCTTCCTGCTGCTGCTGGCCCTGCCGGTTCTGGCCGGCGCCATCACCA
>CAMLKN010000014.1 GCA_946480655.1 uncultured Devosia sp.
AGCCCAAGGCGGTGAGCACAGTCGCGGCAGGCCTGGACCAGTATGGGTCAAGCCGATGGCTGTCTGTCCCACCGTATTCGGCTCCTTGTGTCTTGGTCATGATCATCCTGGCATGGACGTCGCCTTGCCTTCCGCATTGTCCCTCGGGGTTATTGCTGACCGAGTGCCGTGCTCAGCTTTCCCTTGCGCCCCTGACTCTGCCTGTCACTAGCCCTTGTCGCAGAAGGGCCTGGGTGCCGCCTGGCAAGTTCGCTCGAGTGTCATCACGGTCTCCGTACCAACGGAAACCGTGAGTTGCGCCCGCATGTCCGGAGCAAGTGCGCTTCCAACTAGTTCAGATAGAGGTCGAAAGTATCGTCCGCGTTGTCGACCATGAGAATGACGGTATCAATGTCGATTCCGTTGTCGCTGAACCACTGGGAGGCCGCGCTGTCGGCCTTGATGGCCGCGCGCAACCGCAACACGGCCCGACTGGCATCGGAAGCAGAACAAAGTTCTTCGTATTCATCGGGGTCCAGGACCTCGTCCGCCCGATAAACGGTGACTGAACTGGCGGCAACGAAGTCGGCGATGTCGCCCTCGTTGAAAATATCAATTCGGCAGGTCAAGTCATCGGCATGAAAGTCCTTGCGGCCGCCATCTATCATTGCAGGTTGAGCATTGGCGATCGGCGAGAACAAAAGAAGGCAGGTCGCGGCAGCCACAACTACAGATTTCAATCTCATTTTGATCTCCTTTTCCGCTGGCGTTGGGGAGGGGCCAGCGGCGCGCTATGATTGGCTATGCTGCGTCTGCTGCTTTGACTGTCGTCAATATCCGGGGATCTTTGGTCCGAGCCGCTGCCGCCGATTGGGCAAATGTCTCCCCGGACCCGGTGAAGTGACCCGGAGCGCTCGGCCCCTAGGCCAAAAATTGTGCCACCACAGTCAGGATTGGTATCGCCACAAGCACGTTGAAAGGGAAGGTGATGGCCAGGGACATCGTGAGCGGCATTCCAGGATCGACCTCGGGCAGGGCCATCCTGATGGCTGCCGGGGCCGCGATATAGCTGGCGCTGCCCGCAAGGATGGCAAGCGCGGCTGCCGAGCCGACGTCGAGCCCGATTGCCGCGCCAAGCACAAGGCCGATGGTGCCGTTGGTGGTTGCCAGCGCAATAGCGAGAACGGCGAGCCGTGGCGACACGCCGCCCCGGTCGGCCAGGTGCCGCCCTGCCAGAAGCCCCATGTCCAGCAAGAAGAGGCAGAGAATACCTCCAAATGCCCCTTCAAATGCCGGCCGCACTGGCTCGAAACCCACTGGTCCCGCTACCAGACCGATCAGGAATCCCCCTGCCAGCAACAGTATCGCGCCGTCCCGTAACGTGTGAGAAAAGTGCTTGTCCCATTCGGTTGACGGCTCACCAGACGAGCGGCGGGCCAGCCAAAGGCCCACCAGGATGGCAGGCGCTTCCATGAGCGCCAGCACCGCAACCATGAATCCCGCAACTTCCAGCCCCGAAGCCTCAAGGGCCGCCACCCCGGTTATGAAGGTGACCACCGAGACCGACCCGTAGTGGGCAGCGACCGCTCCGGCGTGTGGTCTGTCCAACTTGCCCAGTCGCCGGGCGGACCAATATGTGGACAGAGGCAGTATCAGGCTGAGGCCGAGTCCTGCGAGCCCTGCGAGCAGCAAGTCGGGCGTGATGCCGTTCTGAGAAACCTGCACGCCTCCTTTCAGTCCAATCGCGGCCATGAGGTAGATGGCCAACGCTTTGCCGATAGCTTCCGGAATTTGCAGATTGCTCCGGACGAGGGCGGCAAAGAGTCCAAGGGCAAAGAAGAGAATGGCGGGAGAGAGCAGGCTCTGCATGGATAGACCCAGGCTGATGTTTCGGACGGGCACGCTGTACCGCAAAGCATTCGTTCGAAAAAATTCATTGATAGAATGATTTCATTCTCTATAATCGAATGATGCCTCTCAACTTCCACCATCTGCGCTATTTCATGGAGGTTGCTCGAGAGGGGAACCTGACGCGAGCAGCAAGGCATCTGGCTGTCTCCCAGTCCGCGCTTTCCACGCAGATTAGGGTGCTCGAAGCTCGTTTGGGACATGCCCTGTTCGAGCGCGTGGGGAGGCGTCTGGTTCTCACGGAGGCGGGGCGGATAGCCTTGGACCATGCCCAGGCCATATTCGACATGGGCGAGGACCTCCTCACGACATTGCGCGTGGGTTCTGGCCGCCGTCAGGTCCTTCGCGTGGGTGCGCTGGCCACCCTGTCGCGCAATTTCCAGATCGACTTTCTTCGTCCGTGCCTGGGACGTCCTGACCTTGAAGTCGTGCTGACATCGGGGAGCCTGGTGGAACTGACCGACATGCTGCGTCGGCTCGACCTTGATGTCGTTCTCTGTAACGCCCCCCCAGGCACAGGCCACGCCGATGGCCTTGTGTCCCATCGCCTGGCGCGCCAGCCGATCAGTCTCTTCGGCTCCCCAGCATTGCAGTGCTCGGCGGCGACCCCGGCAGAAGCGCTCCGCGCATACGGTGTCATCTTGCCGACCGGCGCCAGCAATATTCGCGCCGAGTTCGATGCGTTCTGTGCCCGCCTCGATATCGTGCCATCGGTCGTGGCCGAGGTGGATGACATGGCCATGTTGCGCCTCATGGCTCGCGAGGCCATCGGCCTCGCCCCGCTTCCCGCAATTGTCGTACGCGACGAACTCGATGCCGGCAGCCTGCGCGAAGTCGTCCGCCTGCCTGGCATTGAGGAAGCCTTCTACGCCCTCACTTTCCAGAGACAGTTCCAGAGCCCGGTGGCGGAAGAATTGATCGCCTCCGCGTCGCGCTGGCCGGCCTGAGACCTTTGTGCGCAGCTGGCAGCCGCCGGGGATAAGCTGAGCCGGCGCTTGCGTTGGGTCCCAGCTTCCGTTCACCTGCCAAAGTTTCGCCGTTTCCGGCAGCATGACTTGGCGCTGCCTTGCCCTCGTGTTGAGTCGTATTTTCGGAGATCAGGGCCGGCCATTGGTCGTTGCAGGTGTTGTCCCAGTCACTCGATCTATCCGGGGCGACGGATGCAGCCGCTTAGGCCGAGTACGGAATTCGTCGATAAAATTGCCGACGTCCCGCTTAGCGCGGGTTCAGTCCTATGCGGCATAACTGTCGCTCCTGAGAGCGGAGCCCGAGCATGGTGAAGTCGCGGATCGGTTGGTTTGCGGACCGATGGCGGAAGGCGAAGGATCGCCGGTCGCGGCCGACAATCAGGCCGCTTTCGATCAGCAATCAGGATCTGGACCCGGCCCTGGGCACTATGTTGTGGCCGCGATTCATCGCCATGCTCGACAGCGAAATCGCTGCTGGAAGACCTGGCGCTCTGCTTGTCCTCGACCTCGATGGCAAGGCGAGCTCGGCCTCTGACCTGGTGGCGAGGAACCGGCAGGAAATACTGCCTCTGCTTGCGCAGGCGATTCGACAGGCGGTTCGCAGCGGTGACCTGATTGCCCACCTCGATGCCTGCCGATTTGTCATCCTGCTCCGGGACGCGCCGCAAGACGTTGCCGACCAGGTGGCCCGGCGCATTCTGGAATCGGTCGATGACACGGTCTTTCTGTTGGCCGAAGGCCTTGTCCGGCTTTCGGTGGGCGTTGGCGGTGTTGCCTTCGGCTCTGAAATGCCTGACCCTAGCCAGGTGCTCGAGCGTGCCACCGAACAGTTCGAAAGCATCAAGGATTTGGAGGTTCGAACGCTGGTGCGGTAGCGTCCGAGCGACCGGATCACCGAAGCCTACAACCGCCGTCGGCGCATCTCCTCGTGTGAGGTTTGCGGTACCGTGTGCATGTGATTGGTTGCGGGATGATTCAGCTGGTCACATAGAGTGACATGGTCGAATCGTTCCAGGGGGCCTGCCGTGAACCGCAAAGTTGGGATCAAGGACATTGCCGCGCGCGCCGAAGTGGCGGCCTCGACCGTGTCCCACGTCCTGAACGGCACGGCGACGATCTCGCTCGAAGTGCGTGAGCGCGTTCTCAATGCGGCGAGGGAGCTTGGTTACCTCGCGAAGCGACGCGAAAAAGCGACGATTGCCGTCCTGCGCAGCATTATGCTGGCGGTTCCGAGCGACACGCTACCGAACAACCAGTTCAACCTTTTCTCCTGGACGCTCCTGAGCCGTCTCATGCGCGAGTGTGAGCGCCGTTCCATTCGTGTGCTGCCGGTGGAGGTGGATACGCCCAATTTCAGCGGGGCAAAGCTGGTCGAAATGGCTCGGCAGGCGGAAGTGGAAGGCATACTTCTGCTCAATGATGATCGTCCCGACCTGCTCAAGGAGATTGCCCATTCCGGCATCCCTGCCGTTCTGATGAATGGCGAGGATCAGGAAATGCAGATCGACAGCGTAACGCCTGGCAACCGGTTTGCGGCGCGCTACGCCACCAACTGGCTGATCGGACAGGGGCATCGCTCGATCATGCATCTGACCTGGGAGGGACGAAGCACTGTTCGCCGACGGCGGGATGGCTTTCTCGATGCCTTCAGGGCCAACGGCCTCTCGCTGGAAACAGCCTATGTTCATCACGCAGAGGGCTATTTCCCCGACATGGGGGCGGCCGCAGTCCGCAGGTGGCTGGCCAAGCATGAAGGGCTCGGTGGCATCACGGCGATCTTCTGCGCCGCCGACAATCTGGCTCTCGGTGTGATTTCGGCGCTCAAGGAGGCCGGCTACGCGCTGCCCAGGGACATCTCCGTCGTCGGGTTCGACGGCGTCGCGATGGGCGAATTTACGGCGCCAACTCTGACCACTGTCAGCGTCCCGCTCGACTATATCGGCCTGTCCGCGCTGAACCTGCTCGAGCAGCGCATCGTGGCCGCCAATGCAGACCTGCCGGCTAACCGGCTGGAACTGGGCTGCAGGTTGACCATTCGCGGCAGCGTGCGTCCGCTGGACTGACGAAATTCGACCGTCCCGCCGCCCTTCCTCGCGCACCTTCATGTCGGTTCTGGTTGATGCAAGGCGGCCGCGATGCGCGCTTCGGAGGTCGTTTGGCGCTGTTAAGTAACCGATTGGAGAATTTTTTCCAGATCGCTCGAACACCTTGGAAATGCCCCGACGTGTGCCTATCGCATTGAGTCGCTTGGCTTTCTTGAATGGAAGTTTTCGCGACCGGAGGAATTCGAGCTGCGAAATGCCAATCATGAAATTCTTTTCATATTGCGCCGGCCGATCTCTGGCGCAAGTATGGCAGCGCTACAGCGAAGCTTGCCAATAAAACTAGTATCAGACGCAGGCGTGAACGCAGAGGCAGGAGAGGGAGGGGCGTGAGGTGCAAAAAAATTTGCATTGTACAAATTCCCCTCCGCAATTGGTGGACGCGTGCTGACGGCCTGGGTGGCGCCACGCGTAGTGACGAGGAGAAGTCCATGACTGCCAGGAATTGGGTCGCGACGTTGTCGTTCGCGGCATTGTCGACAACGGCTATGACGGTGTCGGCTTGGGCCTTTCAGGAAGCACCCATGCTGACTGAAATGGTTGAGGCCGGTGAATTGCCACCGGTGGATGAGCGGTTGCCTGCCAACCCCACCGTGGTCCAGGCTCTCAGCGTGGGCGAATATGGCGGAACCTGGCGCCGCGCCTTCAACGGTCCTGGCGATCGTTGGGGTCCCACCAAACTCATGGAAGAACGCGTGCTGAAATGGACCGCCGATGCCGACGGCGGCGCGGTCCTCACGCCGGGCTACATCGAATCCTATGAAGTCAACGAGAACTCGACCGAGTTCACTTTCACGCTGCTCGACGGCCTGAAGTGGTCGGACGGGATCCCGGTCACCACCGAGGATGTGAAGTTCTGGTACGAAGACATCTTCCTCAATCCCGAGGTGACGCCCAATATCGACGCGACCTTCGCACCGGGTGGCAAGCCCCTCGAAATCGAGATCGTGGACGAGCGCACCTTCAAGGTGAAGTTCGGTCAGCCCTACGTCTACTTCCTGCAGATCCTGGCCAAGGACTCGACCGGCGAGCCCAGCCTGGATCGTCCCAGCTTCCTGTTCCCAAAACACTACCTGAGCCAGTTCAACAACAAGTATGCATCCGAGGAAGAGCTGGCCGCCGCCGCCGCCAAGTTCAACGTTGCCGGCTGGAAGGATCTTTGGGGTTCCAAGGGTGCCGCGACGGCCTGGTGGCTCAACCCCGAGCTCCCGGTGATCACCGCATGGAAGATCGAGACTCCGCCACCGGCTGACACCGTGGTGATGGTACGCAACCCCTACTACTACGCAGTGGATCAGGAGGGGAACCAGCTCCCCTATATCGACCGCATCGAGCACCGCCTGTTCCAGGATCCCGAAACGCTCAACCTGATGGTCGCGCAGGGCGAACTGGACATGCAGGATCGTCACATCAGCCTGGCCAACTACACGTTCTACAAGGAGAACGAGGAACGCGGGGGCTACAACATCGTCACCTGGAAGGACTCCAATATCTGGTCCCTGGTCCCCAATATGACCACCAAGGACGAAGTGCTGAAGTCCCTCTTCGAGAACCCGGATGTGCGTCAGGCGATGTCAGTCGCTATCGACCGCGAACTGATTATTGAACTGACCCAGTCCGGTCTGTCCAAGCCTGTTCAGGCCGCTCCCGTCTCCGGTTCGCAGTACTACGATCCCGATCTGGCAGAGCATTGGGCCGAATATGATCCGGACCTCGCCAACGAACTGCTTGATGCGGCCGGCCTGACGGAACGCGATGCCGATGGCTTCCGGCTCCGCCCCGACGGTCAGCGCTTCAGCATCGTGGTCGAGGCCAGCGGCCCCGAATATGCCAAGACGTTGGAACTGTTGGCCGAGAACTTTGCCGAAGTGGGCATTGAGCTGCTGGCCCGCGTCATTGACCGTACGCAGTGGGACAATAACCGCGCCAACAACGACTTCCAGATGCAGTGGATGCCCTACGACCGTATGACCTATATCCCGGCCGATCCGCGTCGTCTGATGGGTTCGGACAGCTTCGGCAATGAGTACTACAAGTGGTACTCGACTGATGGCGCATCCGGCATCGAACCGAGCGAAGACAATGACCTGCGGGACATTTTCGACCTCTGGGATCAGGCATCGCAGGCATCGACTGTCGAGGAAGCCGACGGTTATGTTCAGCAGATGGCCGAAATCTTCGTGGAAGCTGGCTGGGTGATCGGGGTTTACGGCGAAGGTCCGGTGGTCAACGTCGTCTCCACCAAGATGCAGAACGTTCAGCCTGATCTGGTGCAGGACGACATCTTCCGCGGCGTCGGCCTTGCTCGTACCCAGCAGTTCTGGCTCGACCAGGAGTAATTCAGACCGAAACCCCCGGGGCATCCGTCTCCGGGGGACCTAAGTAACCGGCGCCGGCCTGATGTCCTGTCAGGCCGGCTAGGCCGGAGGGAAGAGGACCGGCAGCATGGTTGCCTTCATTCTGCGACGCGCGCTTCTGGCGATCCCGACGCTGATCTTCATTTCGTTCATCGCCTTCATCATCATCCAGTTGCCGCCTGGCGACTATGTGACTGCCTATGTCGCCGAACTGCGTCGCATCGGTGACTACGTTTCCCCAGCCCAGGAAGCGGCAATGCGCGAACAGCTGGGGCTTAACGACCCCATCCTCATTCAGTACTGGCGATGGATTACCGCCATCGTGTTCCGCGGCGATTTCGGCTACTCGCTGGATTGGAATGCCCCCGTTTCGACTTTGATCTGGGACCGGCTGGGCCTCACCCTCGCCATTTCCAGCGTCAGCCTCGTTATCACCTGGCTGATTGCCATCCCTGTCGGCGTCTATTCCGCCACGCGGCAATATTCCGTTCTCGACTACGTATTCACCGTCTTCGGCTTCCTCGGCAAGGGCACCCCGGATTTCCTCTTGGCGCTGGTGCTGATGTGGATCAGCTTCGTGTACCTTCAGCTAGATGTCGGTGGCCTCTTCTCGCCAGAGTTTCAGAATGCACCCTGGAGCTTGGACAAGCTGGTCAATCTTTTCCAGCACCTCTGGATTCCTCTGGTCGTTCTGGCCACTGGCGGCGCTGCCGGTCTGATTCGCGTCATGCGCGCCAATATGCTCGACGAACTCGGAAAGCCTTATGTCGAGACCGCCTATGCCCAGGGCCTTTCCGAAGGCAAGGTTGTCTGGAACTATCCCGTGCGCGTGGCCCTCAACCCCTTTATTTCCACGGTGGGCTGGGCGCTGCCTGCTCTCTTCTCGGGCGATATCATCACGGCCGTGGTGCTCAACCTGCCGACTACGGGCCCACTGCTCCTGCAAGCTCTCAAGATGCAGGACATGTATCTGGCCGGCAGCTTCATCCTCATTCTCAGCGTCTTCACTGTCATAGGTACGCTGATTTCCGACATTCTCCTGGCGTGGTTCGACCCGCGCATCCGATACGCGTGAGGTCCGCCCCATGACCGACCAAATTCTTCCATCGGCGGAGGCCGCCACGATCGACCGCAAGGAAGATCTCTACACGGCCAAGCCTTGGCAACTGATCTGGCGACGCTTCTCCAAGCACACTCTAGCCGTGGTCTCGCTCTGGTTTCTGGTACTGCTCGCTCTATGCGCAGTCTTCGCCGAACAGGTGGCTCCCTACGATCCGTTCAAGGTGTCCCGCCTGCGTACGCTGGCGCCGCCTACCCCAATTCACTTCTTCCACGAAGGTCAGTTCATGGGCCCGTTCGTCTACGGCCTGGCGCGTGAGCGCGACCTCGAAACTGCTCGGGTCATCTACGAAACCGATACGGAAGCGGTGTTCCCGATCCAGTTCTGGTATTCCGGCGACGAGTACAGCTTCTTCGGCCTCTTTGAGACTGACATTCACCTGTTCGGCATCGATGATCGTCGCGAACAGATCAATCTCCTCGGTACGGACGACCTGGGGCGCGACGTTTTTTCCCGCCTTGTCCACGGCGCCAGGGTAACTTTGTCTGCCGGCCTTGTCGGGGTGGCTTTCGCCTTCGTTCTTGGCCTGACACTAGGTTCGATTTCGGGCTACTTCGGCGGCTGGATCGATGGCACGATCCAGCGTCTGATGGAGTTCATTCGTTCCATTCCGACCATTCCGCTATGGATGGGCCTTGCGGCGGCGCTGCCGATCGCCTGGGACCCCATCTTTGTCTATGTGCTCATCACTCTCATCCTGGCATTGATCGGCTGGACGCATCTTGCCCGCGTGGTACGCGGTCAGTTCTTCGCCATCCGCAATGAGGACTATGTGATGGCCGCACGGCTGGCCGGCGCATCCGAATACCGGATCATTACCAAGCACATGCTGCCCTCCATGACGTCCTACATCATCGCCGCCCTGACCCTGGCGGTGCCGGAAATGATCCTGGGCGAGACCGCGCTGAGCTTCCTCGGTCTGGGACTGCGTCCGCCCGTGGTGAGCTGGGGTGTGCTGCTGCAGGATGCGCAGAACCTGCGGTCCATTTCACTGGCGCCTTGGCTGCTTTCACCTGGCGTGGCAGTCGTGCTCACGGTGCTCGCCTTCAATTTCATGGGTGATGGACTGCGCGATGCAGCCGATCCGTATGGGCAGTAAGACCATGACCAAGACCAATATGCCGCCCGATCGCCTGATCGAACTCGACAATGTCCATGTTCACTTCCCCCTGCGCGAGGGGCTGGTCAAGGCTGTCAATGGTGTCTCCTACCACGTCAACAAGGGCGAGGTATTGGGCATCGTCGGGGAGTCCGGGTCGGGAAAGTCGATCACGGCCCGCGCCATCATGCGGCTACTGCCCAAGCGCGCGGTATCACCGGAGGGCGCCATCCGCTTCCGTCCCACCAGCGAGGAAAGCTACGACCTGGCCACCCTCGACCGCAACAGCCGCGCCATCCGCCAGGTACGCGGCCGCCACATCGGCATGATCTTCCAGGAACCGATGACGGCTCTCTCGCCGGTTCATACCATCGGTACGCAGATAATGCGGACGGTCCAATTGCATATGGGACTGAGCAGGGCCGCGGCCCGGGCCCGGGCGATAGACCTGCTCGCAAAAGTGCAGATGCCCCGGCCGGAACAGTTGGTTGATGCCTTCCCCCATCAACTGTCGGGCGGCATGCGCCAGCGCGCCATGATCGCCCTGGCCATCTCCTGCGAACCCGCCTTGCTGATTGCCGACGAGCCCACCACGGCGCTCGACGTGACCACGGAAGCGCAGATCCTTGAACTGCTCAAGCACCTTCAGTCCGAACTGGGTATGGCGATCATCTTCATCACGCACAACTTCGGCGTGGTCGCCGACATCGCCGATCGCGTTTCGGTCATGTATCTGGGCAAAATAGTCGAGACCGCTTCGGTGGACGACATCTTCTACGCACCCAAGCATCCCTATACCCAGGCGCTGCTGCGCTCCATTCCCCGGCTGGGCGTAGATCAGGGCCGTCGCCTGCCCACCATTCCGGGCATGGTCCCGGACCCCTTCAGCGTGCCGCCGGGCTGCGCCTTCAACCCTCGTTGCAGCCATGCCTTGATCGGCGTCTGCGACAAGCAAGTGCCGCCAGAGCAGAGGTTCGGCAGCCAGATGGCGCGCTGTCACATCGCCGACCGGTTTGCCCAGGAGCTCGCCCATGCTTGATGCAGCAAAGACGGGCCTGGCCCCGACCGCCATCGACATGCCTGAGGATGTGCTGATCTCGGTCCGCAATCTCAAGAAATACTTCCCCATCCAGGCCGGCTGGCTGAAGAAGACCGTCGGCCAGATCAAGGCGATCGACGAGGTTTCGCTTGATATCCGCAAGGGCGAGACCTTCGGCCTCGTCGGTGAATCCGGATCGGGCAAGTCGACTGTTGCACGCCTGATGCTGCGCGCCTACGAACTCACCGACGGCCAGATCCTGTTCCGCAGCGCCGATGGCTCGGTGGTGGACGTGTCCCACCTCACGGACCGCCAGATGCGCAGCATGCGGCGCGAAATGCAGATGATCTTCCAGGATCCCTATTCGTCGCTCAATCCACGCATGACGCTGCTGGAACTGGTGGGCGAGCCCATGGTCATACATGGGGTAGGGACCCAGGCCGAAATCCGGGACCGGGTCGCCGAATTGCTGCAGGTCGTGGGTCTGCGACCCGAGTTCATCAATCGCTATCCCCACGCTTTTTCCGGTGGCCAGCGCCAACGCATTGGCATTGCTCGAGCGCTGGCGCTCAATCCCAGCTTCATTGCTGCCGACGAGGCCGTCTCGGCACTCGACGTTTCAGTGGCGGCGCAGAACATCAACCTTCTTCAGGACTTGCAGGAGAAATTCGGCCTCACTTATCTGTTCATCACCCACGACCTGGGCATGGTGGAGCATATCGCCGACCGGGTCGGCGTCATGTATCTGGGCAGGCTGATGGAAACGGCGCCAACCGACAAACTGTTCTCCAAGCCGCTTCACCCCTATACCGAAGCCCTTATGGCTGCGGTGCCGCAGCCCGACCCGCGTGGCAACAGGACCCGCAAGCGTGTGCCCCTCAAGGGCGAAATCGCAAATGCGGCCAATCCGCCCAAGGGTTGCAGCTTCCATCCGCGCTGCCCCTATGCGCAGCCGATTTGCGGCACGGAAGTGCCTGAACTGCGAACGGTGGCGGGGGACCGGCAGGTGCGCTGCCACTTTGCCGAGGAGCTATCGCTGGTGGGCGCCGTCGCATGATCACCAGCGACCAGCTGACCGAGCGGGAACTGGCCGCGCAATTCGCGCCCGTCCTGCTGGTCGACTTGCACGAGCCCTATGAGCCGGTGGCCATGGGCTTTACAATCTTCCATGGCCCGGCGCCGTCGCCGTCCTCCAAGTTCATGGTGCAGCCCCATGGCGCGATGGCTGTCGAGTACGCCATCTACTACGACTGGGATATTGGTCACCTCTACGACCTCGAGCATATCTGGGTCCACGTGAGCGCTGATGGTGCCGTTACGCGCGTCGAAGCCTCTTCGCATGGCGCTCGCAAGCTCATGGATAGCGGGGCTGGGCTGCCACAGATGTCGGGCACCCATCCTATGGTCTATGTCGAAGCGGGCAAGCACGCGCATTGGGCCAATCCCAGTCAAATGCTTGAGAGTGAGCGGCAGAAGCTGGCATATCAATGTGGTCCGCTGGCTGGGGTCGAGGGCGTGCATCTGGGCAACCCCTTCGCGGCGCGAGGCGACTATGCTGCCACCGAACACGATCACCGGATCGCGCGACTGAAGATGGTGGGCGACGCCTTCGTCCCCTCACACCTCTACCGCCCACTTGCTGAGTCCCCCGCACTGCGCCCCTGGAGCGAAATGGAGGCTTTGATCCCTGATCGGGTGCGCGCCGCCCTTGCATCTGCCGAGGCAGACAACCGGCACCTTGCTGCGATCTTCCTTGATTGCGGCGATACACTGGTCGACGAGCGCAGCGAAGTGAAAGCGCCCGGCAGCGAGGTCGTACTGGACGGCGATCTCATCCCCGGTGCTCGCGACATGGTTCTGGCGCTCAAGCAAAGGGGGCACCGGCTGGTCCTGGTTGCAGATGGCCCGCGTCAGACCTTCGTCAATCTCCTGCAGAAACACCAATTGTGGGACCACTTCGACGCGCATGTGATTTCCGAGGATGTTGGTGTCCACAAGCCCGATGCCCGCATGTTCGATGCGGCGCTCGCCGCCGCAGGTCTCAGCCGGACCGATGCCTGGCGTACCGTCATGGTGGGCAACAATCTGTCGCGAGACATCAAGGGCGCCAACGCATTGGGGATCACCAGCATCTTCATGGCCTGGTCCGACCTGCGAACTCACAGTCCGGCTGAGGCCGGAGAAGTCCCCGATTTCAAGCTATCCACTCCCGTGGAACTGCCGGCGCTGCTGGACCAGCTGGAACCCCTGCTGCGTTACCGGGCGCCGGCAATTTTTTGATCAGGCCATTTTTACAAGACCATCATGCCAGCTCCACTACTGACCCTTACGCGCGGCGACAGCCTCAATGCCTGGGCCCTCTCATCGGTTCGGAAGACCTATTTCCCGGGTGAGCCAGCACCGGCGAACGATCCGCAGAACTACAAGTACATCAATGGCTTCGTCGACGTTGGTGATCTGCCTTGCCGCGTCGCCACATGGCGCGATGTTGCGACGCGGTCGGTACAACTGGAAACCGACTGGCCTGTCGAGAGCCTCTATCTTCCCGGCAAGAGCCGAAGTGTGGAATTCAGCCAGTTCCAGCACCGGCCCACGCGGCTATCGCGCTGGTGCCGGACCCAGGTCAGTGTCGATGAAGACCGCTACTGCTCGTTCAAGCTGACCACACGCGGCGGCGCCCATATTTGGGTGGATGGGGAACTGGCGGCGCGGTTCGAACCGTTCACCCGCAACGCCGCGCAGAGCACGATCGTGCATCTGCCTCTCAAGGCCGGCGGCAGTGAGATCGTGGTCCTTACCGAGGACATGGCCGAGCGCGACGTGGTCTGGTTCTTCGAGCTGACCCTGGTCGATGCGACCGAGGTCGAGGTTTATCTGCCGGGTGCAGATACCGGAAAGGCCGTGCAGGCGCTGAGCGCACTTGCAGGTCAGGTCCGGCCCGGCGCGGAAGTCCATGGCGGCGATGACGCCGTGTATTTGGTTTTCGATGATCCATCGCCCCTGGGCGTGATGATCCGCGCGCGCGTCCAGTCGACCTCCCATACCCATGCTGTCTTGCTGGATCGCATGATCGAACTCCCCAAGGGCGCGACCAGCGTGCGCCTTTGCACGGCGAGCGAATTGCCCGATGGCTTTCATGGCCTGTGGCTCGAATTCTCGGCTGAGGGGTCGCGGGTGGAGCGGGACATCGGCGTTCCCATTATGCATCAGGCCGAACCAGTAGAGCTTGGATTTGATCTGGCAACGCGCAAGGGGGTTGCGCTGGACCATGCCGCCACACATGGCGAAATGCGCATGGGAACGGCAATTGCCCTGCTTGAGACCAATCGTGCGGACGATGGGCGGTTCCGCCTGATCATCGAGGAGACCCTTGTCGCCATCGAAGAGCGGCGCGACTGCGCCGACTTTGTGTCTGTGCCGCTACTTTGGGGGCTGATGCGCCATGGCGCGCGTTTCCCCGCCGACCTTCGCGCGCGCAGCGAGGAGGCATTGCTCAACTTCCGCTATTGGGTTGATGAACCCGGCAATGACGTCATGTGGTTCTGGAGCGAAAACCACGCGCTTTGCTTCCACGTTTCCCAACTCCTGGCAGGCATGCTCTGGCCCGAGGCTCGCTTTTCCGCGTCTGGGCGGACCGGCCAGGAGCAGGCAGCCCTGGCTGGCCAGCGCCTGGGCTTTTGGCTCGATGCTGTTGAAGAAGACGGTTTGGCCGAGTGGAACTCCGCCGCCTACTATCCGGTGGATTTCATCGGCCTTCTGGCCTTGGCTGAACTGGCTCCTGCCGATCTGGCCGCCAGGGCCCGCGGATTGTGCGACCGCATCTTCACCATGGTGGCGCTTCATACCCTGGAAGGCGTGCCGGCCGGCTCCATGGGCCGCGCCTATGACAAGGAATTGCGCGCCGGGCCGCTCACTGAGCTGGCGCCATTCGCTGCCGTCGCCTTCGGCCGCGGCTGGCTGAACACGGGTGTGGCCTCGCTCCCCCTGTTTGCTGCTGGCAGCTACGTGCCACCCTCCGGATTGGAAACCTATGCCTGGCCCGAACAGGGGCGGGTGATTTCGGCGCGTTACCTCCAGGGTTATGGTCCGGCGGCGTCCCTGTCGCTGTACAAGACCCGCAACGTGCAGCTTTCCACCAATAGTGGAGCCAAAGCGGGTGGATTTGGCCATCAGCAGCACGTTATCGACCTGCGCTTTTCCACCCATCCCATGGCCCGCTCCTGGATCAACCACCCGGGTGAGGATGACCCCTGGGGACAACAGCGCCCGTCCTATTGGGCCGGCAACGGGACCCTGCCGCGCGTGGGGCAGCACGAGAATGTCGCTTTGGTAAGCTATCGGCTCGCCCCGGAAACGCGTCTCATGTTCACCCACGTCTATGCGGCTCGCTCAGGCCTGGTCCACCATCTGTCTGGAGACACGCTGATCCTTGAGGCGGGCTCCGCGCTCATGGCCTACAAGGCGACAGGCGCCTTGGAGCGCGTGGAGCGAGGGCCGGCGGCGGGGTTGGAGTATCGCTGCCATGGTGCGGAACACGGTTGGGCCGCCATTGTCGCCGATGGAGAATCGCTTGAAGATTTTGCCGCGCGCATTGCGCAATGCCGGGTGACCATCGATGGTGGAGGCACGCTGAGGCTGCAAGGGCCAGGCAAGCCTCGACTGGCCTTGGATTGGCATCGCGGCCTCTTCATCAACGACATGCCACAATCGCCGCCGACCAATGGCGTCGTGCCGGACATAACTATCAGAACCCTCTAGGGTCAGGACCACCATGCATCTCAAGAAGCTCGATCACCTCCTGGCCCGTCTGCGGGAGAGAATTTTCACGCCTCTCGACACGGCTTTGCCCCTGCGCTTCCGTCGCGGCCTGCCCGAGCAGCGGTCCGAAATCGTCGCGCAGGATTCTGCCGGCTGGGAGCCTGTGGCCAGCAATCTCGTGTGGGGCGAGCCGGAGAGCTATTTCTGGTTCGCGACAAGCTTCGAGATGCCTGAAGCGGCGTCGGGACAGCGTGTCTTTCTCAAGGTCAATGCCCAGTTCGGCAACACCCGTGGCCGCTCGGACCCGCAATGCCTCGTGCGTGTCAACGGCCGTATCGCCCAGGGCGTCGACGGGAACCACCAGGAACTGCTTCTGAGCACCGGCGCGCGCGCCGGCGAGAGGTTCGACATTCTGCTCGAGGCCGGCACGATCGAGGACCGCCGCCAGTACGGCATGTCCATGTCGCTCATGCTGCATGATCCGCTCGTCGAGAAAGTCTTCTACGATCTTTCCGTGCCGCTGAACGTGGCGCGGCTGCTCGCCGCGGACGATGCGCGTCGCCACTTCATCCTCAACCGCGTTGATGGCGCCGTGGCCGAACTCGACTTCCGCCCTGGCAATCCGGACCGCTTCGTGGCTTCGCTCCGGAGGGCCGAGACCATCGCGCAAGAGATCTACGCGGCACAGGATTTCGAGGACAAGCCGGTCATCACAGTGACCGGGCATACCCATATCGACGTGGCCTGGCTCTGGCGTGTGCGCGAGACCCGCCAGAAGATGGCGCGCTCCATGTCGACGGCCCTGGCCTTGATGGACCAGTATCCGGACTACCGCTTCATGTACAATCAGGGCGTGTTGCTCGATTACCTGTCCCAGGACTATCCCGAGGTCTTCGAGCGCCTCAAGGGCAGGGTCTCGGACGGCAGCTTCGAGATCGAAGGCGCGCTCTGGCTGGAGCCGGATGCCAACATTACCAGCGGCGAATCCTTCGCCCGCCATATCCTGCACGGCGTCGCCTATCACGAAGAAACCTTCGGCGTAACGCCCAAGGTCTTCTGGCTGCCGGATACGTTCGGCTATTCGGCAGCCCTGCCGCAAATGATGAAGCTTTCGGGCGCCGATGTCTTCGTCACCCACAAGCTGAGCTGGAACGACACCAACCGCATGCCCAACGAGACCTTCCATTGGCAAGGTATCGATGGGAGCAAGGTGGCGGCCTACTTCATGACGACGCAGCCCTATACATCCACCAGCATCGGCACGACCTATAACGCCGACATCAAGCCAACCTTCGTGATGGGCACGTGGAAACGCCACGGCCAGCAGGCGCTGAACCGCGAACTTTTCATGGTCTATGGTCACGGCGATGGTGGCGGCGGCCCGACCCGGGAGATGCTGGAAAACATTCGCCGCATGGAAAAGGGTATTCCGGGCTGCCCTTCGGTTCGGCACGAACACATGCGGCCCTATTTCGACCGCCTGCTCAAGCGCATGGCCGATCGTCCCGAAGACTATCCGACCTGGGTCGGCGAGCTCTATCTCGAATATCATCGCGGTACGCTGACGTCGGTCGCCAAGAACAAGCGCAACAACCGCTTGGCCGAGCAGGCGCTGCGCGAACTCGAAGTGCTGGCGATCCTTGCTGGGCACCACGCGGGGAAAGCCTATCCTGCCGCGGAACTGCATGATCTCTGGCGCATCGTCCTGCTCAATCAGTTCCATGACATTCTGCCCGGCACCTCCATCGGCGGCGTCTTCGACGACAGCGACCGCGACTATGCGCGTTTCTTCGACAAGGTCGAGCAACTGCGCGGTGAACTCACCGGTGCTCTCGTGGCCGAAGGCAGCTTCGGACTGCTCAATGTTCTGGGCAGGCCGCGGGGCGGATTGCTCGAATTCGATGCCGATCAGCCTTCCGGTCTGGTAGTCGGCGGCCAGACGCTGGCCAGTCAGGTCATTCACCGGGCCGATGGCCGACGCCGCCAGGGCGTGGTCGTGCACGGCCTGCCGGCGACGACCCTAACCACGGCCCAACTGGTTCCGGGGGACTTGGCCACGGGTTCAAGCGGGCTTTCGGTCTCCACCGGCCACATCGAAAACGACCTCATCCGCGCGCGCTTCGACACGAAGGGCCGCCTTGTCTCGCTGTTTGACAAGCGGCGCGGTCGCGAAGCAATTGCGGCCGGCGGCCCCGCCAACCGGCTCCAGGCCTATCGCGACATGCCGGTCGAATACGACGCCTGGGACATTGACGACAGCTTTGAGGATCAGATCTGGGAAATCGATGATCTGGTCAGTGCCGAGGTTGTCGAAACCGGCCCCTATCGCGCCGCCATCCGGTTCGAATGGCGCTACGAAAAGTCCAGCATCGTCCAGGTCATCGCACTGGAAGCAGCAAGCGACCAGCTCGACATCGATTGCCATGTCGATTGGCATGAGCACGATACCCTTGTGAAGGTGGCCTTCCCGCTTGCAGTGCAGGCCCAGGAGAGCACGGCCGAAATCCAGTTCGGTCACGTTCGCCGCGCCAGCCACACCAATACATCCTGGGATCAGGCCCGGTTCGAAACCGTGATGCACCGCTGGGTCGACGTGTCCGAACCCGATTTCGGCGTCGCCTTCTTCAACGATTGCAAGTACGGCTATGACGTGCGTGGCAGCACCGTGCGACTGACCCTGCTCAAGTCGCCGGTCTACCCATGGCCCGAGGCTGACCAGGGAGAGCATCGTTTCCGCTATGCGCTGGCCGTGCATCACGGCCTTTTCGCCAGCGACATTCCGGCACGCGCCGAAGCCTATAACCTGCCGCTGAAACTGGTTTCGGGCCAGGCTGCTGCCGACCGTCTGCCGGCGTCGTTCCTTGAGATCGCGGGGCAGGGGGCGACATTGGAGGCCCTCAAGCGGAGCGAAAGCGGCGATGCCCTTATTGCCCGCATCTGGGAGACGCATGGCCGCCACGGGGCCGTCACGGTGACCCTGCCGCCGGGCACGCGCCAGGTCGATCGCGTCAACCTGCTCGAACGCGATCCGCAGGAGCTGGAAATTATCGACGGAAAGCTGCAACTCGACCTTTCGCCGTTCCAGATTATCACCCTGCGCCTCACGACGGATGCGACGCCATGATCCCTGGCATTCCGGCCACCTTGCCTCCCTTGGACAGGCCCGAGGGCTTCTGGCTCAAGGGCGACTGGCACCTGCATTCCCGCCACAGCACCGATTCCTCCAACAACCCGCTCGGCAAGATCATCGGTTTCGCTGAGCGGCACGGTTTCGACTATCTCGCTATCACCGATCATGACGTGCATGTGCAAGGTGCCGTGGCACATCACACATGGGCCGATCCGGAGTTCCATTCCGACAGCGTCCTGATCTTCCACGGCGCCGAACTGACCGCCAATCGTGGCCATATCAATATCCTTTCGACGGAGCCCTACGACCACCAGCGCATTTTCGATCATCGGGATGACCGCGACTGGAACCTGCTGGCCCTCAAGCGCGAATTGGGCGTGCATTTCTCAGCCAATCACCCCAGTACTAAGAACCACTACGGCTACTCGTTTGACTTGGCTGATTCCGTCGAAATCTGGA
>CAMLKN010000015.1 GCA_946480655.1 uncultured Devosia sp.
GAGGAACCTTCCTCAAGGTAGGGAGTTGTGGCTACCGGGCAGGCGACGAGTCTGGCCCTGGTTCGGGGGCGTTTGTCACATGGTTGAGCTGGATTACGCGCGCATCTTCGAGGCGCTGCCCAGCCCCTTCATGGTGGTCGATACCCAGCTTTGCTATGTCGCGGCCAATCCCGCCTATCTCGCCACCACTGGGCGCACGATGGACCAGCTGCGCGGGCGAAACCTCTTCGATCTCTTCCCGAACTCTGACGAAAGCGGCCGGAAGCTGCGCGCCTCGTTCGAGCAGGTGATCGCCAGCGGCGAGCCCGATACGCTGCCCTATCTGCCCTATCCCATTGCCGGGGAGGATGGGCAGATGGCCATGCGCTACTGGACGGCGGTGCATGTGCCGATTTTCGGCGATGACGGGCAGGTCAAGTATGTGCTCCAGAACACCGTCGATGTGACCGAACTGGCGCGAATGCGCGAGGCCGCGACGCTGCCGTTCAGCTCCATGTCGGCGGCGACGAGGCTCATCGAGCGGACGCGCGAGGCGGAGGCGGCGAGCGCTGACTTCCGCCGCATGTTCCAGCAGGCGCCGGCCTTTTTCGCCGTCTTGTCCGGGCCCACGCATATCTTCACCTTCGCCTCTGACTCCTACCGGAAGCTGATTGGCGGGCGGAACGTGATCGGCATGCCCATCGCGTCGGCTCTTCCCGAGGTCGTCGAGCAGGGATTTGTCGACATCCTCGACCGCGTCTTCCGGGACGGGGTGAATCATTCGGCCGAGGGTGCGCGGGTCATGCTGGAGAACGAACCCGGCAGGCCGGCCCAGGAAACCTTTCTCGACTTCTCCTACAATCCGATCCGCGACGCTGAAGGCAATATAACCGGCGTCTTCGTGCAGGGAATGGACAGGACCGAAGCGGTGCGGGCGTCCCGGCGCCAGCGGCTGCTCATCGACGAGCTCAATCACCGGGTCAAGAACACCCTGGCCACGGTGCAGTCCATTGCCAGCCAGACGCTGCGCAACGCAACTGACGTGGGGGCCGCACGGCAGGCGCTGGAAGCCCGGATCATGGCGCTTTCCAAGGCCCATACGATCCTGAGTGAGCGCAAGTGGCACGATACCGAGATCGGGCACCTGGTTGACCAGGAGCTGCGGGCCTTTGGCGGCGATCAGGTGCGCTTCGGCGGGCCGGCGCTGGTTGTCAATGCCAAGACGACGGTGGCCCTGGCGCTGGTCCTGCACGAACTGGCGACCAACGCGGCCAAGCATGGGGCACTCTCCACCGACCGGGGTAATCTTGCCGTCAACTGGAGCGAGGGGGAGGAGGACAGCCTGGTCATCGACTGGGTCGAGCGGGGCGGACCTCCGCTGCGCGACCCAGGCCGAGGCGGTTTTGGAACACGGCTGCTGCGCACCGTGGTTTCCGGGGAACTTGGGGGCACGCTCGATCTCAACCATGACGATGCCGGAATGCGGCTGCAGATCGTCGTTCCACGGTCGGCCTATGATGTCGGCGAGGTGCAGCTTGGCCAGTGACCGCCCGCGCATTTTCGTGGTCGAGGACGAGGCGCTCGTCCTCATCAACCTGGAAGACATGCTGGAAGCGCTCGGCTGTACCGTCGTGGCGCAGGCCATGAACCTGGCCGATGCCCAGCGCCTGGCAACCAGCGTGGAGCCCGATGCGGCCATTCTGGATGTCAATCTGGGCGGGGCGGCGGTGTTTCCCGCGGCCTCCCTGCTGGCGGCGCGCGGCGTGCCGATCCTGTTTGCCACCGGCTATGGAAGGGACGGATTGCCCGAGGCCTGGCAGGACCGGCCGGTCATCATGAAGCCCTATACGCAGCCCGACGTCGAACAGGCGCTGGCAGGCCTGCTTCATCTGGCGGGCTGAAGCGCGATCCCCCCTTTACCAAACCTGCACTGATCTGTGAAAAGCATTGGGTTTGCAGGCCTTTCTGCAATAGGCTGTGCAAGGCGGGGCTCGGCTCCGAACAGGTTCGGTTCTTTGGGGGACTGTATGAGACGATTTGTGACGGGGGCGGCGCTCGCGTGCAGCCTTGCCCTCGCCGTTCCGGTTGCCGCAGCGCCGGGGCAGTGTTCAATGACGGGGCAGGGTGAATTTCCCTGTGACGTCAATGTCGATGGCGGCGGCATTACTTTCACGCTGCCGAGCGGGGAAACCTTTGTCTTTGCCCATGAAGCGAATGGCGAAGGACTGGGCTATCTGATCGCCGCCGAGCCGCAACCCGGCCGCCGTCCGGAAGAACTGGGGCGCTTCGTGCCGGTCGAGGGCCAGGATGGGTGCTGGTTCGGCGAACAGGACGAGATTACCTTCTGCGCCGCGCTGGAGCAGTGACTGTCATGACGACTGAGCCCTTTGCCGTTGAGATCGGCGGCGCCACGCTGGCCGGCCTGGAACAGGGCGAGGGGCTGCCCGTCGTGTTCCTCCATGCCGGGGTCTGCGACAAGCGCATGTGGCTCGACCAGATGCAGGCCGTTGCCGATGCCGGCTGGCACGCCGTGGCCTATGACCGGCGCGGCTATGGCGAGACGACCAGTCCCGACGAGCCCTTCAGCCACCTTGACGATCTCGAAGCCCTGCTCGACGCGCTCGACATCCATGCGGCCGTACTGGTGGGCTGTTCCATGGGCGGTGGGCTGGCGGTCGACTTCGCGCTGGCCCATCCGGGGCGGGTGATCGGTCTTGTCCTCGTCGGCACGTCCATCACCGGGGCGCCGTGGAGCGCGACCGCCGAGGAGCGGGCCATCGAAATGGCTGAGGAGGATGCCTGGGAACGCGGCGACCTCGACCTCATCAACAAGGTGCAGGCGCATGAATGGCTCGATGGTCCCAGGACCCAGAGTGGCCGCGTCGGCGGCGCCGCGCGGGTGCTGTTCCTGGACATGAATGCCAAGGCGCTGGAAAAGCCGCAACTGACGCAGGAAGAGGGGCGGCCCGATGCCTGGGGCCGGGTCGAGGATGTCAATGCTCCCACCTTGCTGATGGTTGGCGACGAGGATTTTACCGCGCTGGTGGATCGGCATGAGACCCTGTCCGAGACCATGCCCAATGCCTTTGCTGTGGTGCTGGAGGGCGCAGCGCATATCCCGAGCATCGAGAAGCCGGAACTGGTCAATTCACTGCTGCTGCAGTTCCTCGACGCCCTGGATGGCGAAGAAAGCGATACGGAAACAGACGACTAGCGGCACAAGGCAAGACCTCGTACCGCTGTCTTTCCGGTTTGATTCAAGTCTCTCTCAGACTGATTCAACGCCCTGAATAACTGATTCAAGACGTTGAATCGTTGCCGGAGAAAGTCCGCGCAAGAGATTGATCAATAATCTCTATTTCCAGAATTGCTTGCTAGACTGCGATGATGCCGTCGAAGTGGCGGTCGAGTTGCGGTGTGGGGACGTTGGTGAGGTCCTTGTCGAGCTCGGCAACCACGGCTTTCCGAACATGATCCGACATGACCTTGCGCAGATTGCCCAGGGTCACGGGTGCGGCTGCGATCACCAGGCGGTCAAAGGCACCCGCCTTGGCCTTGTCGTCGAGTACCCCGGCAACCGAGCGGGCGAACTCGGCTTCGCGGTGATCGACCGGGTCGGTGCGCGGCTCCATGGCGCTGCGGCCGGACCCGACTGACGAGTGGCTGCGGCCCGGGCGATCGGCATTGATATCCTGAGTCTGGAGCGGGGGAATGGACCAGTCGAGACCCTTGACGGAAAGGAGGCCTTTGCCGGGACCGCCATGTTCCAGCACACGGGCTTGGTTGCCGTCGGCGATCAGGATCCAGGTTACGGTCTTTTTCATTTGCAGCTCCTCTTGTCGGGACGGGTTCTGGCCTGGGCACGACCACCGGGTCATGCCGGAAAGCGCAACGGCACGGCCGGCGCTTCCGGGAGCCAACGTTCGACACGCGTAAAAGTTTGGGTCCGAGTCATCACCATTGCAAGGGGGAGCGATCACAAACTCTGATTGGTCCGGCTGCGGGCGCGCTGGTACACGGGCAGGGCGCCCGTGCGGCGCGGAGCTTGCCATGACCCTTCCCGAACAGGCGCCCGAAGTGGCCGCGCCGGATACGACCCTCCCTGACACGGCCTCGAGCGAAACCCGGAAGGGCGTCGTCGCCGCGCTCTCGGCCTACCTCCTGTGGGGCTTCCTGCCCATCCTGTTCCGCCTCATGGAAGCGGCGGGCTCGATGCTGATCGTGGCGGAGCGGACGCTCTGGTCGCTGGTGCTGCTGGCTGTCATCCTTGCCTTCGCCGGCGGCTTCGCTGAAGTCCGGGCCGTGCTGAGTGATGGCAGGCGCATGCGGGTCATCGCGCTGTCCGCCATCCTGCTGGTGGGTAATTGGCTGCTCTACGTCTGGGCTGTCGAGACCGGGCAGGTGCTGGAGGCCAGCTTCGGCTATTTCATCAATCCGCTGGTCAACGTGGCGATCGGCATGATCCTCCTGGGCGAGCGGCAGAACCGCATGCAGACCATCGCCATCGGCATTGCCCTGGTGGCGATCCTGATCCAGGCCGCCGGGATCGGGCGCATCCCCTTTGTGGCGCTGGGCCTTGCCCTGTCCTTCGGTTTTTACGGCTTCATCCGCAAGACCGCCCAGGCAGGTCCGGCGACGGGTCTGTTCGCCGAGACGGTGGTGGTCGCGCCCTTTGCAGTGGCCTTCGTAGCCTTCGACCTGGCCACCCGCGGCATCGGGGTTCACGCCGATCCGGTTCAGATGACGCTTCTGGTGCTCACCGGCCCGGCAACGGCGATTCCCCTGCTGCTGTTCGCCTATGGCGTACGGCGGCTTCGGCTGACCACGATCGGAATGTTCCAGTACCTGGCGCCGTCGATCCAGTTCCTGCTCGCCATCACCCTTTTTGGCGAGGAGCTCAATCCCCTGCGGCTTCTCAGCTTTGCGCTGATCTGGGTGTCGCTGATGGTGTTCTCCTGGGACAGCTTCCAGCAGCGGCGACGGGCGACGGCCTAGCCGTCCAGCGCAGCGAGCGCGGCTTCGACGGCGGCGCGCTCCGGCAGGTCGGGGCCCAGGTCCAGGTAGCGTTGGTAGAAGTCTCGCGCCCGCCCGGCTCGTCCGGCCTGTTCGTGGAGCCGCGCCAGCGCAAGCACGGCCTGCGGCTCCGGCAGCTCGCCGGAGGCCAGGGGAGAGAGCACGTCTGCAGCTTCCGCATAACGATCCAACTGCGCGAGCAGGTTGGCGCGTGCCAACACTTCCTCGGTGGTGAGGGTCGTCACTGCTGCCAGCCGTGCATAGGCTTCGGTGGCGCCGGTGGCGTCGGAACGTTCGACGCGGATGGCCACGAGGGCCCGCAGCGCCTCGGCGCTGCCAGGTGCATAATCGGCCCAATCCTTGAGCAGGCTTTCGGCGGCGGCAAGGTCGCCGGCTGCCCGATGCAATTCGGAGAGGCCGCTGAGGGCCGCCGAGGCGCCGGGATCGAGTGCCAGTGCTTCGGCATAGGCGAGGCGCGCGGCATCGTCATTGCCTGCCGACCGGGCGATCTCCGCCACCCGGATGAGCGGCTGTGGCGACAGCGGGTCGGCTTCGGCGGCAGCGCGGGCCTCGGCTTCGGCGGTGGCGTGGTCGCTGCGGGCCAGTGCAATGTCGGCACGCAGCAGCAGGGTCTGGGGCAGGAGGTCGCCTTGGCCGGGCATCAGCGCAACCTGCGCTTCGGCGGCGTCGAGGTCCCCGGCAGCAAGGTTGGCGCGTGCCAGACCCAGGCGGGCCTGCGGCAGGTTCGGATCGATGGCAAGGGCCGACTGGTAGTGCGCCGTGGCCACGTCGGCCTCACCTTCGGCCAGGGCAATATCGCCCATCAAGGCATAGGCCCAGGGCGCATCGGGGCCACCCCCGGCCGCTATGCGATGGGCCCGTGCCACCGCTCCCTCCGGATCGGTCACCGCGCGGGCGGCAGCGCCGACGAGGGGGTCGAGCACATCGAAGATGGCGCCGGCGGCGTCGCGAAAGTAGGCCGATGTGGCGGTGGTCGCCATGGGTGGCATGTCGATCATTTCGGCACTGCCCCGCACGACCCGCAGTCGCAGCCGCTGCCCAGCCGGCGCGCAATCGGCGGTCTGGCAGGTGATCTCGCCGGTAATGCGAGTTTCCTGGACGCCGAGGAACTCGCGAACCTGCCGGAGCACTGCGTCCATGGAGAGCGTGGAGCCGGGCAGGGTGAACTCGACCAACTGGCTATCCGGCACCGCCACCAGCGTCTGCCGCGCCAGGGCAGCGGTGCGGCTATAGTCCTGCAGGCCATCCCAGACCCGGTTGGCGGCCACGGCGGATGTCATGCCCCGATCGGCCAGGGCCTGCGGCACCGCAATCGGTTCGATGATGATGGGATTGCGGATGATCTGCGCGCCCATGGTGGGGACCAGCAGCAGCGTTGCGGCAAAGAAGCCGATATTGATCATCATGGTGCGCAGGGTTGCCAGCCCGGCATCGACGCGGCTAAGGCTCAGGCCCGACTGTGGCTGGATGTCGGTCATTGCCCCTCTGCCTCCTCGGTCGCCTGAGCTTCGGCCTGGGCGGCGTCGAGGCCGTCGAGAATGTCGAGGAAGCCGCGGGCCAGGTTGCCATACTGCGTGCCGGACGTATCCAGTTCCAGCACGCGCTCGAGATCGATACGGGCACTGGCGTTGTCGCCGGTGATGGCCAGGGCCGCCCCCCGGCCGAAGCGCGCGGCGGGATCATAGGGCCTGAGGGCAATAGCGCGTCCAAAACGGTCGATGGCCTCGGGCAGGCGGTCCAGTTCCTGCAATAGCCCGGCCGATTGGTAGAGCAGGTCGAAGTCATCGGGCGTGATCAGCAGCGCCCGGTCGAAAGCGTCGAGCGCCTCCTGCTGGCGCCCGAGGAAGGTGAGAGCCGCCGCGTGCAGGGCATGCGTGTCGGCCTCTGCCGGCCGGTAGCGGGCCGCCGCACCGAGCAGGGCCTCGCCCTCTTCCAGCCGGCCCGACGAGACGAGGGCGATGAAGACCGGTTCGAGCGCCAGCGGATAGGCCGGATCGATCTGCAGGGCGCGCCGGAACCAGTCCTGGGCCACGTCGCCATTGCCGCGCTCGGCTTCGATCTGGCCGATGCGGGCGAAGTAGTGGGCGCTGCCGGGGTCCTGTTCGGCCGCCCGCTGCAGCAGCGCAATCGCCTCGTCGGTTGAACCTTCGGCCAGCCGCAGTTCTGCCTGCCCCTCGATGAGCGCAGGAAAATTTGGATCCCGCTGGGCGAGCGCATCATAGACCTGGCGCGCGCCATCGAGATCGCCGGCCTGGCGCAGGGCGCGGCCAAGATTGGCCTGGGCGATGACGAAGCCTGGATCGAGGTCGAGCGCGGCGCGATAGGCCTCGACGGCGCCCTCATGGTTCTGGGCATTGCTGGCCAGGTTTCCGAGGAGGTTCTGCGCCCATTTGGCGTCGGGGTGGTGCTGGCGCACCAGCCGCCGGGCGAGGGTGGCGGCGCGGACGGGCTGGCGGTCGGCAAGGGCCGCGGCGGCCACGAAGGGGTCGAGCACGCCAAGGACTTCCACGGCGGCATCGGTAAAGTACCCACGCTGGTCGGTAGTGCCGAGGGGTGGCAGGTCGACAATCTCGCTGCCTCCCTTGAGGATGCGCAGGCGCAATTGCATGCCCTCGGGCGCGCAGGCGGTGTCGGCGCAGACGATCTCCCCGCCAATCCGCGCCTGATGCAGGTTGAAGAACTGCCTGGTCTGGCGAACGATGGAGTCGAGCGACAGGCCGACTTCGGGGACGGTGAACTGGATGCGCTGGCTGTCGGGAATGGCGCTGAGGCTTGCCTTGGCGGTGCGGGCGCGCAACTGGGCATCGCGCAATCCGTCCCACAACCGCCCGGCGACGACTTCGGGGCTGAGGCCCTGCGCAATCAGCGCCTTGGGTACGGCGATCGGCTCGATCACCACCTGTTCGCGCAGGAACTGGGCGACCATGACTGCGAAGAACAGCACCACGGCTATCACGAAGACGGCGTTGAGCACGACCTTGCGCAGCAGCGTCGCGCCGCTTTCGAGCGATGGCAGGGAGACACGGCGGCGTGGCTTTGCCGGTGGGGTGGCAGCATCCTTGCCGGCCGTTGCGGGCGGTGCCTTCGGCGCCTGGCTTGACCGGCTGCGCGGAGCGGTGCTCGCCGGTTTGCGGCGGGTCTTGCTCGTGGTTCCTGTGGTAGGCGAACGCGCCATCGGCAACGCACTCCGGCAGCACGAAAAGGCGTGCTTGCCAAAGTCATATGGGGAAAGCTCACACGTGACCAGTGGGTGTCCCGCCGTCCTGGCGGATGACGTCGGCGACGCGTTCGAAGATGGCGGCATAGGGCGTCGCCTCGCGCCAGACCAGCCGCAATTGCCGCCCGGCCGACGGGTTTCCGAGGGGATGAATGGCGATGCGCGGGTCGCTCGCCTCCTTGCGCAACGATATGCCGGGCAGGAGCGTCACGCCCTGGCCGTTGGCCACGAACTCGACAATGGTCGCCAGGGAAGTGGCTGCAAAGGCATGCGCCGCGCGGTCACCCTCAAGCCCGCAAGCGGCGATGGCCTGGTCGCGGAAGCAATGCCCTTCGTCAAGCAGCAGGATGCGTTCGGGCGGCAGTTCGGAGAGGTTCACCGGGTCGGCGGCTGTCTCGTTGCGTGGGGTTGCCAGCACGAAAGGGTCTTCGAACAGGGACCGGCAGGTAAGGCGTGGCCCTGACAAGGGCGGTTCGGTGGCGATGAGGGCGATGTCCATCCGCCCGTCGTCGAGGCCATCGAGCAATGCTTCCGTGCGACTCTCGCTGATGGAAAACTTGACCTCGGGCAAGTTTCTGGTGAGGGCCGGGTATATGCGTGGCAGCAGATAGGGAGCAACCGTCGGGATGAGGCCGAAGCGCAGCGGCCGGTCCAGCCGGCCGCGCCGGGCCAGCGCGAAGTCGTCGAGTGCGTCGGCGTCCGCGACGATCTCACTGGCTCGGGCAACGAAGTCCCGCCCGAAGGGCGTGAGGCGAATGCCGGTCTTGAGGCGGTCGAAAAGCGGCGTGCCGCAAAGGGCTTCGAGCGCCAGGATCTGCTGCGACAGGGCGGGTTGGCTCACCGCGCACGCCTCGGCAGCGCGGCCAAAATGCCCCGTCCGTGCCACGGCAAGGGCATATCGCATCTGCTTGAGGGAGATGGTCATGATAAGTTCCTCCTATCATGATTGGAAGAATTATCAATTGGCCTAATCAAAGTCGCCCTTCTATAACGCCGGAAGTTCTATACAGGAGGCCCCCCATGACCGATCCCAATCCCAAATCCGAAGGTGGCAAATGCCCGTTCCCGCATGGCGGCGGCCGCGGCCCGAAGAATCGCGACTGGTGGCCTGAAGCGCTGGACGTGCAGGTGCTGCACACCAACTCGGCCCTGTCCGATCCCATGGGCGCGGACTTTGATTATCGGGAGGCCTTCAAGGCCCTGGACCTCGACGCGGTCAAGGCCGACCTCCGCGCGCTCATGACCGACAGCCAGGACTGGTGGCCGGCCGATTTCGGGCACTATGGCGGCCTCTTCATCCGCATGGCCTGGCACAGCGCCGGCACCTATCGCATTACCGACGGGCGCGGTGGCGCCGGCATGGGCCAGCAGCGCTTCGCGCCGCTCAATTCCTGGCCGGACAATGCCAATCTCGACAAGGCCCGCCGCCTGATCTGGCCGATCAAGCAGAAGTACGGCAACGCCATTTCCTGGGCGGACCTGATGATCCTTACGGGCAATGTCGCCCTCGAATCCATGGGCTTCAAGACCTTCGGTTTTGCCGGTGGCCGCGCCGACGTGTGGGAGCCCGAAGAGCTCTATTGGGGCCCGGAAGGCACCTGGCTGGGCGACAGCCGCTATAGCGGCGAGCGCCAGCTCGAAGAGCCGCTGGCTGCCGTGCAGATGGGGCTCATCTATGTGAATCCCGAGGGCCCGAACGGCAATGCCGATCCGGTCTCAGCAGCGCGTGACATCCGCGAGACCTTCGCCCGCATGGCGATGAATGACGAGGAAACAGTGGCGCTGATCGCAGGCGGCCACACCTTCGGCAAGACTCATGGCGCGGGTGATCCGTCCTTCATCGGTGCTGACCCCGAGGGTGGCGCGGTCGAGGACCAGGGGCTCGGCTGGAAGAGCAAATTCGAAAGCGGCATGGGCAAGGACTCCATCACCTCGGGCCTTGAGGTGACGTGGACGCAGACGCCGGTGCGCTGGAGCAATTTCTTCTTCGAGAACCTCTTCAAGTACGAGTGGGAACTGACGACGAGCCCGGCTGGCGCCAAGCAGTGGGTCGCCAAGACCGACGATCTGGTCATTCCCGATGCCTTCGACCCTTCGATAAAGCATCGCCCGACCATGCTGACGACCGACCTGTCGCTGCGCTTCGACCCCATCTACGAGAAGATTTCGCGGCGCTTCCTCGAAAACCCCGACCAGTTCGCCGACGCCTTCGCCCGCGCCTGGTTCAAGCTGACCCATCGCGACATGGGCCCCAAGGTCCGCTACCTGGGCAAGGAAGTGCCGGCCGAAGACCTGATCTGGCAGGACGTCATACCCGCCGTCGATCATCCGCTGGTCGACGCGTCGGACATTGCCGCCCTCAAGGCCAAGGTGCTCGCCTCGGGCCTTTCCGTCTCCGAGCTGGTGTCCACCGCCTGGGCCTCGGCCTCGACATTCCGCAAGTCGGACAAGCGCGGCGGCGCCAACGGGGCGCGTATTCGCCTCGCCCCGCAGCGTGACTGGGAGGTCAACAGGCCGGCGCAACTGACCAAGGTGCTGGGCAAGCTCGAAGCCATCCAGGCCGAGTTCAATGCTTCTGCAACCGGCGGCAAGAAGGTGTCGCTGGCCGACCTCATCGTGCTGGCGGGTTCCGCAGCGATCGAGAAGGCAGCAAGGGATGCGGGACAGCCGGTCACCGTGCCGTTCACGCCGGGCCGCATGGACGCGTCCATCGAGCAGACCGACGTGGCCTCGTTTGCCGCGCTGGAGCCGCGGGCCGATGCCTTCCGCAACTACTACAGCAAGCGCACCTTCATGCAGCCGGAAGAGGCCATGGTGGACCGGGCACAGCTTCTGGGGCTCACCGGCCCCGAGCTGACCGTGCTGCTGGGCGGCCTGCGCGTGCTCAAGACCGGTGTCAACGAGCACGGTGTCTTCACCGATCGACCGGAAGTGCTCAGCAATGACTTCTTCCTCAACCTGCTCACCATGGACACCGTGTGGGCGCCCAAGGTGGGCGAGGAGGGCGTCTATGAAGGCCGCGATCGCAAGAGCGGCGCGATCCGCTGGACGGGGACCCGCGTCGACCTGATCTTCGGCAGCCATTCCCATCTGCGTGCCTATGCCGAGGTCTATGCCCAGTCCGATTCAGCGGCCAAGTTCACACGAGACTTCGTCGCGGCGTGGACCAAAGTGATGAACGCCGATCGGTTCGATCTGCGCTGACATTACCACAGCGACAAAGCAAAAGGCCCGGGCAGTGCCCGGGCCTTTTTCATTCGGCGGCGACTGCGGTGGCGTGGCGCCAGGGTTCAGGACGGGTGAAACTGGACAATGCGTAACGCCATGGAATGATGAACAGGAAGGGGACCACGAAGGCGACAGCAAACAGGATGTCGCCAGCTTCTGCCGTGAAGCGCCCGCTCAGCCACAAGGGCAGGGCAACCGACACGGTCCAGATCAGCTTCCAGGCCACCTCGAAGAGCAAGAGCGGCAGCATGCGCAATGGCGCGATGAGGCCCAGCCCGCAGGTGAGACCGAGCGCGGCGAGGAGGGCATTGGTCGCCCCGGCCATCAGGGGCAGATCGGCGGCCCCAAACAGTACCTGGGGCCAGACGGTTATGCCCAGCCCCACAAACATCAATGCGTAGCAAGCCCGCAGCAGGTTGAGGCGGATGACGGAGGGCTGGTTCATGCTAGAAGGTCCTGGGCAAACGGATGCAACAGGGGCTCTTATCGGCAAGGCCTGTCGCTCCGGCAATGATCCCGCGGGTCAAGGGATTGATCCTGCGGGTCAGGGGATGGGACATGGAGCAGGCGTCGATTGCCGCAGGAATAGTTGCCGGCTTCGTGGCCTTTCTGGACCGGCGCGGCATGGATGGCCGGGCGCTTGCATCGGAGGCGGGCATCGACCATTTGCTGCTGGCCGATCCTGATGCGCGCCTGCCGTTTGCGCACTACGCCACGCTTCTGGCTTTGGCGCGGCAGGCCTCTGGCGATACGGGCCTGTCGCTGCGTTTCGGCGCAGACGTGGGCATGGCGGATCTTTCCATTCTCGGGCTCATCATGGAGGCTTCGGCGACCATGGGCGAGGCCTTCGCGCAGATGCAGCGCTATGGCCGGCTGGCCCTGGCTGCCGACCCGAAACTGCCGGCGCGCTTCGGGCTGGAGGCGCGGGAGGGGCGGCTCTATCTTGTCGACCGGCGGCCGGATCCGAACAGCTTTCCTCCGATGACAGAGGAGGCGTTTGCCCAGCTCACCTGTGGGCCGCGCCGCTTTCTTGATCGCCCTCACGTTCTTTCCGTGCATGTGACGCACGAGGCGCCGCCTCATGCCGGCCTCTATGACGAGATTTTCGCCTGTCCGGTGCATTTCGGGGCGGCCTTCAACGCGCTGCAGCTTCATCCCGAGGTCGCCACATGGCCGGTGGCGCGCGAGCGCCGCTACGTCTTTGGCGTGCTCTGCGAGAAGGCGGAGAGGTTGATGGCCGCTGCCTCGCCGGTGGAGACCGTGCGGTCCCGGCTCGAAGAGGCCATGCGGCTCCGCCTTCACCAGGGTGAACCGGGTGCGGACGACATGGCGCGCGAGTTGGGTTTCAGCCGCTCCACCCTGTTCCGGCGCCTGCGCGAAGAAGGGACGAGTTTTGCCCTCGTGCTGGACGCCTTGCGGCGCGACCTCGCGCTGGAATTTGTCTCCGGGAGCCGCAATTCGCTGGCCGAGATAGCCTACCTTCTGGGCTTTTCCGAACCCGCGGCCCTCTCCCGCGCGTTCCAGCGCTGGACCGGCATGACCCCGGGCCAGTACCGGCGGCGCGACGGCGCTTCCGGCGTGAAAGCTGCAATTTGAATTAAACTGCCCATCCCCGCTTCAGGCCCCACAAGCATGTGGCAGTCACTGTGTCCCGACATTGTGCGGCAGAAGCCGGGAGAAATGACCCATGACCGAGTTCGAAGAAGGCCACAGGGCGTTTGCGAATTTCCGCGTTCTCAATGGTGAGGACAACCAGTTTGAACGCGAACAGCTGTTCCGCACCACGGCGCAGCTCTTCAGCTATGTCTCGGATCGCTGCGACGACGACCAGGTCGCCCAGTATGACGAAGTGCTGTGCCAACTGGCCGAACTCGTTGAAATCGAGGCGCGCATTCACGTCGCCAAACTCCTTGCGCCGCTGGAGCGGGCCCCGGGCACGGTGCTTCTCAAGCTGGCCAATGACGTCATCGAGGTTGCCCGGCCGCTACTCGAATTCTCCAGTGTGCTCAGCGATGACGACCTGATCGACATCATCACCCGCCAGAGCGAAGACCACCGTATCGCCATTGCCGGCCGCGCCAACCTGACCGAGAGGGTCGGAGAAGCTCTCGTCGAACATGGCAAGACCGCCTCGGTAGTGCGCCTCGTGCGTAATCCCAATGCCGAGTTCGATCGCGCTACGCTGGAAAAGCTGGTGCAGCGCGCCACCCAGGATGCCGAGATCGCCGCCGACCTGCGCGGCCGCACCGATATCGACTGGAAGTCCCTGCGCGGCGAGATCGACAGCGTTGCGGGCAAGGTGTTGCAGACGCTGGGCGACATGGATCGCCAGGTCGATCCGGTGGCCGCAGGCAAGATCAATACGGTCGTCTACAATCGTATTCGCAACCGCGCCGGCTTCAATGCCCAGGAGTGGAAGGTCGCCTATAACCAGGTCAAGGGCCTGGCCGACCGCAAGCAGCTCAACGACCGGGCACTGGCCCGTTTCGCCCGCTTCGGCTATGGCCACCACGCCGCCGCGGCCATGGCCGTGATGCTGCATGTGGCGCCCGAAATCGTGGTCAAGTGGCTCGCCGGCCAGGACTATGTCGCCGTCATCGTGGCCCTGCGCTCTGCTGGCCTCGCTCCCGACCTGTTCGAAGCCATCATGGCCACACTGCCCTGGCGCGACATGCCGACCGAGGGCGACAAGAAGATGGTGCTCTCGCGCTTCGAAGCGCTGGACATGGAAGATGCGCGCAGCATTTTCGAGCTCTGGCGGGCCCATTCCTTCCGCAAGCGGGCGCTGACCGAAGACCGGCAGACGGCCTGACCGCGTCGGTTGGTACACTTGACAAGGTGGCGGGCCGCCCGCCACTAGCAGGGCATGAACTCGGCAAAATCCATGCTTGTCCTGAAAGGCGTCACGCGGCACTTCGGTCGCGTTGCGGCGCTTCAGGATGTCTCGCTGGAACTGGGGACCGGACAGATCCTGTGCCTGGTCGGGCACTCGGGCTGCGGCAAGTCGACCCTGCTGCGCGCCATTGCCGGAATCGAAACGCTCGATAGCGGCAGCATCGCCATCGAGGGCACGCCCGTGTCAGGCGACGATGTCTTTGTCGAGCCCGAGGACCGGCGCATCGGCTTCATGTTCCAGGACTATGCGCTCTTCCCGCATCTGAGCGTGCGCGACAATGTCGGCTTCGGGCTCGGCCGCGTGCCTCGCGGCGAACGCGGCGCCCGGGTCAGTGACATCCTGCGTCGCATCGGCATCGAGGCGCTGGCGGATCGCTACCCGCACATGCTCTCTGGCGGCGAACAGCAGCGCGTGGCGCTGGCCCGCGCCCTCGCGCCGCAGCCGCGCCTGCTGCTGATGGATGAACCTTTCTCCAATCTCGACCGCGGGCTCAGGGACAGAGTGCGGCAGGAAACGCTCTCCATCGTGCGCGACCTGGGCATGACCGCCGTCGTCGTGACCCATGACCCTGAAGAGGCGCTCGCCATTGGCGACATGGTGGCGTTGATGCAGAAAGGGCGGCTGGTCGAGGCGGGGACCGGGGAGCGCATCTACGACGCGCCGTGGACGGCCTATGCCGCGCGGTTCTTCTCGCGCATGAATGTCATTCCCGCGCGGCTCTCGGCCAATATGCTGGAAACGCCGCTGGGGCGTTTTGCGGCGCCGGCGCTCGAGGGCGTGCCCACCGTCCTGCTGCGCCCCCAATCCATCACCCTCGCTGACGAGGGGATTGCCGCCGAGGTGCTCGACCGCGCGATTCTGGGCGAGATCGAGGAGGTCTCCATGTCCGTCCAGGGCATGGATGATCCGCTGATCATGCGCGGCACCGCGCGGCACGATGTCCGGCCGGGCGACCGGGTGTTCCTGGCGGTAAACGCCCATGAGGTCATGATTTTCCCTCAGGACTCGGAACAAAGCTGATTATCAAGCGCAATCAGTAGTTTAGAGTCATTCTAACTTTGCCCGGAATAACTTGACTTCTGTTGTCCGCTATGGCTTTAGCGGCGCCCAGAGAGGTGCTGCGGCGTGGTCCGCTCACCCGGCTCGTGTCACTTTGGGAGTTTCGACCATGCGCAACCTTTTCAAGATCATCGGCGTGACCAGCGTGCTGGCTCTGGGCGCGGCGGTTCCCGCCCTTGCGCAGGAAGTCAACATCTACACCACCCGCGAGCCCGGCCTGATCCAGCCCATCCTCGACGCCTTCACCGCCGAGACCGGCATTGCGGTCAACACCGTGTTTCTTGAGAGCGGCCTGATCGAGCGCGTGCAGGCCGAGGGCGAAAGCTCGCCCGCCGACCTCCTGATGGCTGTCGATTTCGGCGCGCTGATCGACCTCGTCAATGCCGGCGTGACCCAGCCGGTCGACTCCGATGTGCTTGAAGCCGCTATTCCCGAAACGCTGCGCGATGCCGACGGCAACTGGTTTGCCCTGTCGGGCCGTGCCCGCGTCGTCTATGCCGCCAAGGATCTCGACCTCGACAGCATCACCTATGAGCAGCTCGACGACGAGGAATTCCGCGGCAAGCTCTGCATCCGCTCGGGCCAGCACCCCTACAATACCGCTCTCTTTGCCGCCTACATGGCCAAGCATGGCGAGGAAGAAACCAAGACCTGGCTCGAAGGCATCAAGGCCAACCAGGCCCGCGCTGCCGCTGGTGGCGACCGTGACGGCGCCCGCGACATTGCCGCCGGCGTGTGCGACATCGCCGTGGCCAATTCCTACTACTATGGCCTGATGGCCAGCGGCGCCGGTGGCGACGAGCAGAAGGCCTGGGCCGATGCCGTCAAGGTCATCCTGCCGACCTTCGAGGGCGGCGGCACGCTGGTCAACGTTTCGGGTGCGGCCGTTGCCGCCCATGCGCCGAACCGGGCCGAGGCCGTGCAACTGCTCGAATACCTGGTCTCGGATGCCGCGCAGAAGCTCTATGCCGAAGCCAATTTCGAATATCCGGTATCGCCTACCGCCGAAGTGCACCCGATCATCGCTGCCTTCGGCACGCTCAACCCCGACAGCCAGTCGCTGACCGACGTTCTGCCCTTCCGCGCCCGCGCCAGCGAGCTGGTGGACGAAGTCAACTTCGACACGTTCGGCAACTGATCCGGAGTGCGGCAGCTCCGGCTGCCGCGAGTCTCATGGCCGACTTGACCGCGGGGCGTCCGCACAGGCGTCTCCACATCGCGATCACACCCTGGGCCGCCGTGGCATTTGCCGCGGCGGCTCTGGCGCTTGTGCCCATCGTGGCGATCGCAGCGACGGCCATGGCCGATACCGGCGGCCTCTGGGGCCATATCGTGCAGTTCGTGCTGCCGCAGGCGACCTGGAACACGCTGGTGCTCCTGGCGGGGGCAGGGCTCATTGCCACCATGGTCGGCACGGGCGCGGCCTGGATCGTCAGTGCCTATGATTTCCGTGGGCGCTGGTTCCTCGAATGGGGCCTGCTGCTGCCCCTGGCCGTGCCGACCTACATCATGGCCTATGCCTATCTCGATATCCTCAATCCGCTAGGGCCGGTGCAGGGCGTGCTGCGCTGGGTGTTGGGCTATTCCAGCCCGCGCGAATTCCGTCTGCCCGATATCCGCTCCATGTGGGGCGCCATCCTCGTCTTCGGCTTCGTCCTCTACCCCTATGTGTACCTGACGGCGCGGGCCATGTTTCTCACCCAGGCCGCCAATGTCACCGAGGTTGCCCGGACCCTGGGCGTGCCGCGCTCCGGCATCTTCTGGCGCGTGGCCCTACCGCTGGCGCGGCCGGCCATTGCCGTGGGTGTGTCGCTGGCGCTGATGGAAGTGCTCAACGATGTCGGCGCCTCGCAGTTTCTCGGCGTGCGGACGCTGACGGCCACCGTCTATACGACCTGGATTGTCCGCACGGACCTCGCTGGTGCGGCCCAGATCGCCATCAGCATGCTGGCCATTGTCCTCGCCGTCTTGATGATGGAGCGTTGGGCCCGTCGCAATCAGCGCTTTGCTTCCACCGCACAGAATGCGCGGCAGATGCAGCGGCAATCCTTGCGTGGCCCTGCGGCGCTCCTGGCCTTTGCCCTCGGCGTCGCGCCAATTGCCATCGGCTTTGCCGGGCCGGCCCTTTATCTCATCGTCGCGGCCATCCGGCGTATCGAGTTTGCCGGCCTCTCTACGGCGCTGCTGCGCGCCACGATCAACACCGTCACCATGTCGGCCATGGCGACGCTGGTCATTCTCGCCATCGGCTTTGCCGTTGCCTATGCGGCGCGGCTGCATGCTTCGCGCTGGACTTCAGGCGCCATGCGCGTGGCCGCACTGGGTTATGCCGTGCCGGGCACCGTGCTTGCCATCGGCATCCTGGTGCCCGTCGCCGCCTTCGACCGGACGCTGGGCAATCTCTGGCACGCCTGGACCGGAATGCCGGGCGGACTGCTGCTGCTGGGTTCCGGCGCGGCGCTCATCTACGCCTATGCGGCGCGGTTCCTCGCGATTTCCGTGGGCGGCATCGATGCGGGTTTGAGCCGCATTCCGCCCGCCTATGACCACGCTTCCCGGACCCTCGGCCAGTCGGC
>CAMLKN010000016.1 GCA_946480655.1 uncultured Devosia sp.
GTGTTCACGCCGCACCGGGCGGACTTTCTCTAGACAAGCTCTGCCAGCATCGCGGCGTAAGCCCCCTCATGGCGACCGGCCCAGTTGGGGCGTCCGGAGTCGGTCAGTCGCCCACGGCGGGGCGGAACGAAGCTGTAGATGCTCCGCTCGGGTTCTTCGCGCCATTGCAGGTTGAAGGCTGCGAATTTGGGGAAGAATTCCATATCGGAATAGGGCAGGTGATCGTGCACCCACCAGGCTATGGCTTCCCAGTCGCCGGTTCGTTCGTAGTAGGGGATGAAGCGGTTGACGATCACGCAGGCGGTGGCGCCCATGCGGCCTTTGGCATCGCGGCGATCCCAGATGTGGCCGGCAAAGTTCTTCTCGTTGGTCGAGCAATTGAGCTTGTTGGCATTGCCGAAGCCGTTGACCTCTTGGGAACGGTAGGCGGAACGGACCGAGATGCGACCGAAGCGGGCCTGCAGCGGTTCGAGAAGGTTTTCGCAAAGTTGGCGCCCGGCCGCGATGGCGAGGTCAGGGTCTTCGGGTAGGTTCGGAAAGCCATTTATCGCGGCGATCTCGGAATAGAGAAAATCGCGCATGAAGAAATTCTCGCTCAAGCGAATGCGACCGAAGTCTTCAAGGGCGCGTACGGAGTGGGGCTGGCGCATGGGGCTTGTTTCCGGGGCGGACGACGGGCAGATGGTGAGGGGCCAATCTGTTCCAGGCAACCCGGTTTCGACGCGTCGGAGATCGTTCATGCTGCTCATCGCATTCTACATTGCAATTACCGTCGAGGCGATGACGGCGGCCCTGGCTGCCGGTCGTCGAAACATGGACTGGTTTGGGGTCTGCCTGATCGCCTGTGTCACGGCCCTCGGGGGCGGAACCATGCGTGACATCTTTCTCGATCACTACCCGCTGGTCTGGGTGGAAAACCCCTATGTCTTGCTGCTGGTCTGTGGCGCGGCCCTGGCCACGATACCGCTGGCGCGGCTGGTCGATCGCCTCAAATGGCCTTTCCTGCTGCTCGACGCGCTGGGGCTGGTCGTCTTTACCGTGATTGGCTGCAATATCGGCATGGAAGCGGGCGTGCACCCGATCATCGTCATCGTGGCCGGCATGGTCACGGGGACAGCGGGCGGTGTGTTGCGCGATGTGCTCTGCAACGACATTCCTCTCATTTTCCAGGGCGAACTCTATGCCACCGTGTCGCTGGTCACCGGCGGCATCTATTTCCTCGGCCTCTCGGCGGGCCTGCCCGGGGATCTGATGGTGCTGATCTCGATAGCCATCGGCTTCACCCTGCGCGTGCTGGCGCTGGTGCTGAAATGGGAGATGCCGAAATTTGTGTTCGACCGGGAGATGCGGAAATGAGGCCGCAGCGGATCGCGCTGTCGCGGCGAGCGGGCTTTGACCTGCAGGCAGTATCCCATGCCCTCAATGGCTTGCCGGCCCAGTCGGTAGCGCGCCCCGGGCCATGGGGCAATCCCTTCACCATCGACGCTGTGATGGCCGAAACTGGGCTAGCCAAGGACGCGGCGCAGGCCGAGGCGGTGGCCCGGCACGCGCGCTGGATTCGCGGCGAGATCGACGCCGATCGGCCGCCGCCTACGCTTGCCGAGATCCGCTCGGCTCTAGGGGGCAGGAACCTGGCGTGCTGGTGCCGCGAAGGTACACCGTGCCACGTCGAGACACTTCTGGTCTTGGCCAATGATTGAGACTTCCGCAAGGGCGCCGAATATGGCAATCAACTTCCATACAAGAATGGAGTTCTGACTTGCGACAGACATGGCGATGGTTCGGCCCCAAGGACCTCACCAGCATTGACGACATCACCCAGGCCGGAGCTGCCGGTGTGGTGAGTGCGCTACATCACGTCCCCAATGGGGCTGTCTGGACACCAGAGGAGATCGCTAGGCGCCACGGCGAGATCGCGACCCGCAAGGATGGCACCGCGTCGGGCTTGACCTGGGATGTGGTGGAAAGTCTGCCGGTCAGCGAGGACATCAAGAAGCAAAAGGGCAATTGGCGCGAGCATATTGCCAATTACAAGATTTCCATGAAGCACCTGGCGGACAGCGGTATCGAGACCATCTGCTACAACTTCATGCCCGTGCTGGACTGGACCCGCACCGATCTGCGCTGGACCGTGGCCAATGGTGCATCCTGCATGCGCTTTGATATCAACGACTTTGCGGCCTTCGACATCCACATTCTCAAGCGCCCCGGCGCTGCGGCTGATTTCACCAATGCCATCGCCGACGAGGCAGCGCGCCGCTTCGACGCCATGAGCGAGGACGAGAAGAAGCAGCTCGCCCGCAACGTGACCATGGGCCTGCCCGGATCGACCGAGTCCATGAGCCTCCAAGACGTCCAGGACCATCTGGATGAATATGGCGCCATCAGCCGCGAGCAATTGCGGACCCATTTCGTTGACTTCCTTGAAGAGGTCGTGCCGGTGGCCGAAGATCTAGGCATGCGGCTCTGCTGCCATCCGGACGATCCGCCGTTTGCCCTTCTGGGCCTGCCGCGCATCATGTCGACCGAGGAGGACTACAAGTTCATTCTCGATGCCGTGGACAGCAAAGCCAATGGCATGACCTTCTGCACCGGTTCGCTCGGCGCCCGCCCGGACAATGACCTGCCGGGCATGATGGAGCGCTTCGGTCCCAAGGTCCACTTCCTGCACCTGCGCAACGTCAAGCGCGACACCGACGACATCGCCGGTTCCTTCTTCGAGGCCGAACACCTGGGCGGGGACACGGACATGGTGGCGGTGATCGCTGCCATTCTCACCGAGGAGCGTCGTCGCAAGGGGGAAGGCCGTGCGGATTGGGAAATCCCAATGCGGCCGGACCATGGGCAGGACATCCTCGACGATCTCGGTCGCCGATCCCAGCCGGGCTACCCGACGATTGGCCGCATGAAGGGTCTCGCAGAACTGCGCGGCGTGATGACCGCGCTCGAGCACGCCCAGTGGGGTCTGGGCCGCGCCTGAGCCGATCCGCTAATTGCCGGGGCCGGTTGTCCCACGCCGTTCTCACGCGGTCAGATCATCGCAGGTTAATCGACGCAACGGCCTGCGCGGGACGAACATTGGTGGCTGGCAAGCACAGACAAACACCCAATATTAAGGCGCCCAAGTGCAATGTGCAGCAATGGGCGCCACCGATATTGTCATTTCCCGGATGAACGGCTTCGTCGATCGTGCCATAGGCGCGGACGGCCTGTCCGACCCACTGCGTGAAAAGCTGCTGCGCCAACAGCTGCAGTCGGTTGCGCTGATGGTCCCGGCGCTGATGGCGACGTCGCTGATTGTCTCGGTCGTCTTGCTGGTTGTCACCTGGGGCCTACCCAGCTTCGGGCTCCTGGCTGGCCTGCTCAGCGTCATCAATGTGATCCATCTCTATGCAACGGCACGGGCCGCGCGGGGATCGTCCGACGGACCGATCGGCCGGGCTCCGGTCCAAGTTATCCTGCTTGCCCTGACGGTGGGCGTGTTGTGGGCAATCGTTCTCTCGGTGCTGCCGGTGCAGCAGGATATGGCCATCCGCACCGTGGCCCTGCTCGGCGCGGGAGGGCTGCTCTGCATATCGCTGATCGCGCTCATCAACTATCCGCAGGCGCTGGCTGCTCTGACAATTCCCATCGTTGTGGGGTCCCTGCGGGGCCTGACGGGGCTGGGGCAATCGGGCGACATTCTGGTGCAGGGTACGCTGATCGGTGGTTTCACCTTCATTCTCGTCACTGTAGTGTTCAATCATGCATCCTCTTTCGTGGCACTGCGCGCTTCGGAAATGCTGGTGGCGGAAAAGGGTGAGATAATCGGCCTGCTGTTGCGTGAATTCGAACAGACGGCCTCTGATTGGGTGTGGGGTGTCGATCCAGCTGGCACGGTCAATCGCCTGTCGGGCGGTTTCACGAAGGCGACCGGTGCCCCGGAGGCAGAACTTGTCGGCGCCGACTTTCTGCTGTTCCTGCAAAACATTACTGCGCCATCCGATCCCCTGATCCTGCAGATCGAGCGTGCCATGGCCACCCGCGAGACCTTCCAGGATGTGGAAGTGCAGATCGTCGTCACCGGGCAGGAATGTTGGTGGCGACTGACCGGCAAACCGGCCTTCGACGAAGGGGGCCAGTACCTGGGCTACCTTGGGACCGGTTCGGACATTACCGAGCGCAAGATTGCCGAGCGGCGTATTACTTTGTTGGCCCACCATGACTCGCTGACGGGCCTGCTCAATCGCACAAAGTTCACCGAGCAACTGTCCCTCAACGTGGCGCGTCTTGAGCGCTATGGCACGCCGTTTGCGGTCATGTTCCTCGACCTCGACCAGTTCAAGGGCGTCAACGACAGTAAGGGCCATATGGCCGGCGACCGGTTGCTGGCCGAAGCGGCCAGGCGCATGCAGGCCCTGCTCGGCGAGATCGATATTGTCGCGCGCCTTGGCGGCGACGAATTCGCCATCCTCTTGCCCGACACGGGAGACAGGGCCGCAGTGGAGACTCTCGCGGTCCGACTGGTTTCGGCCATGCGCGAGCCGTTCAACATCGAAAGCGACATGTTCCTGATCGGGGCAAGTATCGGCATTGCAATGGCTCCGGGCGACGGCATTCGTCCGGACCATCTCTTGCGCAATGCGGACCTCGCCCTTTATCGTGCCAAGGCCGATGGGCGTTCAACGCACCGGTTTTTCGAGACCCAGATGGACTCCGAACAGCGCGAGCGCCGGCTCATCGAGGCAGACTTGCGCGGTGCCATCGCGCGGTCCGAGCTGGTTCTGCACTATCAGCCTTTGGTGAGCGCCACGGATGGGCTACCGACAGGCTTCGAGGCCCTGGTGCGTTGGAATCATCCGACGCGCGGGCTGGTGCCCCCATCCGACTTCATCGCCATTGCCGAACAATCCGACCTGATCGTCGATATTGGCGACTGGACGATCAACCAGGCCTGTATCGAGGCGGCAGCATGGCCCGATCACCTGACCGTGGCCGTCAATCTCTCGGCCCGGCATTTTCGACGCTCCGACATCGGTCGGGTGGTGCAGCGGGCGCTGAACCATTCGGGTCTGGCTCCGAAACGCCTCGAGATCGAGATCACCGAAGGTCTGTTGATCGAGAACCCCGACGAGGTGATCGAAAAGCTTGGCGAGATAAGGGCACTGGGCGTGACCATTGCCATGGATGACTTCGGCACCGGATATTCGTCGCTGAGCTATCTGCTCAAGTTTCCCTTCGACAAGATCAAGATCGACCGGTCCTTCGTGGAGGCCTCGACCAGCGATCCCATCGCCCGCGATATCCTGAGAGCCATCGCCTCCATGGCCAAGACTCTCAAGCTCCGTATCACTGCGGAAGGCGTGGAGACGGCCGAACAGGTCGAATTCCTGTCGGAGATCGCCTGCCACCAGTTGCAGGGCTACTATTTTGCCCGGCCACTGGCGTCGAGCGACCTACCCGCCTACCTGCTCTCAACTGTCGCGAGACGCGCGCCTGCGCCGGTCCAGGAAGCCACGGCACTCGCGAGCTGATCAGTCCTCGAGGAGATATCCGCCAGCGCGGGCGGGCAGGATTTCGTTGCCGACGATCTTAGCGACCGATGCACCCACCACGACATATTTGGCACTGGCGCGGGACAGGACAAGGCCGTCGGTACCGGCCCGGAGAGGGGTGCGAGCGATAAAAGCCTCCGGTCCATCCATGGCGATGATCTCGGCAACCAAATCACCCTTTTTCACCTGATCGCCTAGGCCCACGCGGTAGGCCAGAAGGCCCGATCGGTCGGCGCGCAGCACTTCGGTGGCCTCGAAGGGGGTCGGGCCGGGGGCTGCGGTCGCTGCGGGTGGCCTCGCGTCGATGAGACCACGTGCCGCGAAGAAATCGAAGAGGCCTTGTGCGTCCTCGGCGCCGATGGCGTCGTGGGTATCTGCCTGGCCGCGATATTCGAGCGTCGCGGTCTCGGCACCCATGGGAATGGGAAAGCCCGGATTGGCCCGCTGCGCCTTGCGATAGAGATTGGGCAGGACTTCATCGAAGGAACCGCCGCCGCTGTCCTCGGCCGTGAGCGTGGCCGCCACCTGCATGCGGTCGGCCAGGTCCTGCAGGCCCGGCATCAGGTCGGGCGAGGTGAAGATGTGCTTTAGGCTTTCGTCGTCACAATGAAGATCGAGGACGATATCGGCGTCGTAGGCGGATTTCAGGATATGCAGCCGCAGGCGCTGTGCGGCCGTGGCTGGCTGCTGCCGGTCAAGCCAGGCGCCTACGGTCTTTCGAATCAGGGCGAGGTTGGCCTTTGGGTCGTTCGTGAGCTTGCCCGAAATGGCCTCTGCGATGAGCGGATAGAGATCGGGCCAGCGGCGGTTGAAGTTTACCCCGGTTTCGAGGTCGTAGCGACCGATATGCCGGCGCAGCACCCGGGTGGCCAGGCCCAGCGGATTGACTGATGGAAAAACCACGAAACGAGCCTTGAGGCGACCGGTGGCATCGGCGTCGCGCAGCATCGGCAGGAGATGATGCAGGGCCATGGTGCCGGGTTGCTCGTCGGCATGGAGCGCTGCCTGCAAGTGCACTTTGGTGTCTGCCGTCTCCGGACCTGCCGTGTACCAGTAGAGCGTGGTCAACTGACCGGGCGCATCGCCGGCCAGCACGGTGGAGTACTGCTGAAAGGTCATTGTGCTATCGGAGCCATTTGGGTGCAAAGCGCAGGCCGGGCTGCGCGGGAAGGTGGCGCATCAGCCGCTGATAGACGAGGCCGAACAGGAAGAACACCACCAGTGAGACAATGAGGAAATACAAAGCGGCGACGGAAAAATGCAGGAACGCATTGTAGTCGCGCTCGAACAGGGTCTTGGCGGTGATCATCAATTCGCTCTGACCGCCGAGGACGGGCAGGGCAAAATAGACGATCGCCGTAGCGTGGAAAAGAAAGACCACCTCATTGGTATAGGCGGGCCAGGCGAGGCGAATGAGGTTGGGCCAGACGACGCGCCGGAACTGCTGGGCGCGGCTCATGCCATAGGCCTTGGCCGCTTCCACCGCGCCACGGGGTACGGCCCTCAGCGCTCCGTAGAAAATTTCCGCTGTATAGGCCGCGGTGTTGAGCACCAGCACGACCGGCCCCATGAACAAGGGGTGGAGCACAAATCCGGAAATCCCCAGGGGTCTCCAGACCGTCAGATTGAGTGACAGTGCCAGCGAATAGAACATGAAGAATTGGATAAAGAGCGGGGAACCGCGAAAGGCGTAGATGTACCCGCGCGACAAGGTGTTGATCAGCCGGTTGGGCGAGGCCTTGCCCAGAGCCAGGAAGATGGCGAGCACGAATCCGAGCGGGATGGATGCGACGGCGAAGTAGATGTTGAACAACACCGCCGGCGCCATGATGGCCAGATCGTTGAAGAATCCCTGCATCAGGCCGGCACCTCCGAGAGAATGCCGCGGCCGGCCCGGCGCATGATGGCTTCAAAAGCGCGTTCGGACAGCCAGGTGACGAGGATGTAGAAGACGAACAGCACGAGGTAGTAGCGCCAGCGCCAGTCGTCATGAACGAGGCCGACACTGGGCAGGAAATTGGGCGCCCCGAGCCTGTCGGCCCAAAGCACGATATCGGCAATCTGCAGCAGCGAGAGCAGCGAGGTCGCCTTGACGATCAGCATCCAGACATTGGAGAGGCCGGGCAAGGCATAGACCCACATCTGGCGAATTTGTACGCGCCAGAGCACCTGGGCGGCGCTCATGCCGTAGGCACGGGCGGCTTCCAGTTGTCCGGCGGGGACGGCGCGCATGGCCCCATGGATGACATTGGTGGCGAAGGCACCATAGACGAGGCCAAGCGAAACGCTGGCGAGGAGCAGATATTCGGTGGTGCCCAGGAACCAGTTGGCGTCCCGGCATGGCGGCCATGGTGCAGTCTGGGCGGCAATGGCCTCGGCTGAGCAGATCTGGGTGGCGATCAGCCATTCAACGCCCTGCTCGAAGGCCAGGGGGAAGAACAGGAAGAACAGGACGTCCGGAACGCCGCGCACGATGGACGAATAGATTGTGCCCAGAAGGCGCAGGATGAAGAAGCGGGAGTTCTTGAGCGTGGCGCCCGCGAGTCCGAACACGACGGCCAGTGTTCCGCCCAGCAGCGCAGCATAGATCGTGAACTGGAAACTGGCGTACCAGGTCAGATGCTTGCCGTTGGTGATGTAGCCCAGCCAGAAGGCAAGGTCTTCAGTCATGCCGCCGCCCCGCGGTCTATGGCCTCTCCCGCTGGCGGGAGAGGCCGGATTGTCAGAAGCTTACTCGGCGAAGAAGGGACCCTTGCCCTCGAACCATTCGGCGATCAGCTTGTCGACCGTGCCATCGGCCTTGAGGCTGGCAAGGGCTTCATTGACCTTGGCCTTGAGCTCGGTATCTTCCTTGCGGATGCCGGCACCGACGCCGCCGCCGATCATCACGTCCTCGCCCACGAATTCGATGGCGCCGTTGGAAGCGGCGACCACGGGCTCGAGATAGGCGCCGTCAGCCAGGATGGTATCGAGGTTGCCGGCCGCGAGGTCAGCCATGGCCTGGTCGGCGGTGGCGAACGTCACGATCGTATTGGCGCCGCCGAGGTTCTCTTCGGCATAGGCCGCCTGGATCGTGCCACCCTGAACGCCGACGCGAGCGCCCGAGAGGTTTGCAAAGTCGAGGCTTGCGCCGGCGGCAGCAACATACTTGGACGGATCGGGCGGGAAGTAGTTGTCGGAGAAGTCGATGGTTTCGAGGCGTTCGTCGGTGATCGACATGCCGGCCATGATCAGGTCGTAGTTGCCCGCCAGCAGGTTCGGTATGATCGAATCCCAGTCGTTGATGATCCACTCGCAGGTCAGGCCCGCCGTCTCGCAGATGGCATTGCCCAGGGCGATTTCATAGCCTGCCGGCTCACCGGCATCATTGAGGAAGTTCCAGGGTGCATAGGCGCCCTCGGTGGCGATGCGCACCGTTTCCTGAGCGACGGTGGGAGTGGCGAGGGCCAGAGCGGCCGCGGCCACCAGCATCATCTTCTTCATGGACGTTCTCCGTTTGATTGCTTGTTTGGTTCGTGCGCCCGGTTTTCCGGGTCGTTTCCCAATGCGTCACTCATGATTGGCGGCATTGAGGAATTGCTTTAGACGGGAAGAGCGGGTGGCGCCGAAAACCTGATCGGGCGTCCCCTCTTCCTCGATGAGCCCCTGATGCAGGAAGATCACGTGATCGGATACCGAGCGGGCAAATTCCATGTCGTGGGTGACGAGAACCATGGTGCGCCCTTCATCGGCCAGCAGCTTGATGACCCGCAGCACTTCCACTTCCAGTTCGGGGTCGAGCGCGGATGTGGGTTCGTCAAAGAGCATGACGCGCGGATTGATGCAGAGGGCGCGCGCTATGGCAGCGCGTTGCTGCTGGCCGCCCGAAAGCTGGGCAGGATAGGCGTCGGCCTTGGCGCCGATGCCGACCTTTTCCAGCATGGCCCGCGCTTCTTCCTCCACCTCCGGCCGCGCGCGCTTCTGCACCACGAGCGGGGCCTCCATGACATTCTGGAGAATGGTCATATGCGCCCAGAGATTGAAGGACTGGAACACCATGCCCAGTTCGGAGCGGATGCGGCGGATCTGGTTCTCGTCTCCAATGCGGCGGCCATGCCCGGTGCCGACCAGGACGATCGGTTCGCCGTCGATCAGCACATCGCCGCGATCGGGGATTTCGAGCATATTGATGCAGCGCAACAAGGTGGATTTGCCGGAGCCTGACGACCCGATCAGGGAGACGACCTGACCCTCGCGAGCAGTAAAGGAAATGCCCTTGAGCACTTCCAGCGCACCGAAGGATTTGTGTAGGTCGCGCAGTTCAACCACTGCCGTTGCCCCCGCCCCGGCGGGTTCAGCCTGCTTCATGCTCACCATTGGCCCGAACGGGCGCCTGCCTGACTGGCGATCGCCTCTTGTTCATCGGGCAATCTTGACCGTCCGGTAGAAAACCAGAAGCCTGTGAGATAGCAAGCGAAAAAGCGGGTTATGCCTGCGCCGAGCAAGGATGGCGGATTGGATGTTCTTCGTACTTTCAAAGGTTTTCTGGCTGCTGGTGCAACCGATAAGCCTGGTGTTGCTGCTGACGCTCGGGGCAATTGTGCTCATCCTGCTGCATCGGCGGCGGCTCGCTCTTGTCGCCCTGTCGGTCGTCGCGACATTGGTCGGGCTCTTTGCCTTTACCAGCCTCGGCTACATGCTGATCCAGCCCCTCGAGAACCGATTTCCAATTCCCCAGCTCATGCCTGACACCGTGCGGGCGATTATCATGCTGGGTGGGGCGACCAAGGCGCGCCCGAGCACGGCGCGCGAGACTGTAGCACTCAACGATGCCGGGGAACGCCTGACCACCACGCTTTGGCTGGCAGAACGCTACCCCTCGGCCAGGGTTGTGTTGTCAGGGGGTGGTGGTCTGATGTCCGGGGAGACGGAGAGCGAGGCCGAGACAGCCAGAAGGTTCTTCCTCGCCATGGGCATAGAGGAGAGCCGGCTGGTGCTCGAAGGGCAGTCACGAAACACCATTGAAAATGCTCAATTCACACGAGAGCTCCTCGCCGATGAAGCGGGGCGGACGATACTCGTCACCTCGGCCTTTCACATGCCGCGTTCCGTTGGCCTGTTTCGCGCCCAAGGCGTCGATGTTGTCCCGTGGCCGACCGACTATCGCAGCACCGGCAACCAGGGCGTCGCATTTGATATTGCTGATCCGAACAGCAATTTCGACACCGCTTCGACAGCCATCCGAGAATGGGTGGGGCTGGCTGTCTATCGGATTACCGGGCAAATCGCAGACCTGTTCCCGGCACCATAAGAAAACGGCGCCTTGCGGCGCCGTTTACGTCTAGTGCGGCAAAGGTCAGGTCCGGCGGAAGAGACCGATCACGAGGGAAATGACCAGGAAAGCCAGGAAGAGGAAGAAGAGAATTTGCGCGATGCCAGCAGAGGCACCGGCAATTCCGCCAAAGCCAAGGACACCAGCGATCAGTGCGATGACCAAAAAGACAAGTGCATAATACAGCATGGGAAACTCCATGGTTGAAAACTTGCTGTATCAACGTGTCCTTGTCATAGACAGTTCCCTTGCCAATAAAAAAGGCCGGTTTTCACCGGCCCCTTCTCACTTCATTCTCGTTCGACATTCAGGCTGCAGCGCGCGAGCCTTCGTCGAAGAAAAGCGCCTGACTGATCAGCGCCTTCACCATCTCGGGGTTAAATGGCTTGGTCACGAGGAAAGTCGGTTCAGGGCGCTCACCGGTGAGCAACCGCTCCGGGAAAGCGGTGATGAAGATCACCGGCACTGAATGGGTGTTGAGGATGTCGTTGACCGCATCGATGCCCGAGCTGCCGTCGGCCAACTGGATATCTGCCAGGATCATGCGCGGCTGCGTCTGGTTGAACAGGCTGATTGCCTCTTTGTGCGTCCGGGCAATGCTGACGACCTTGTGCCCGAGGCTCTCCACCATCTGTTCGATGTCCATGGCGATCAGCGGCTCGTCCTCGATGATCATGATCTCGGTGGCCACTTGGCGGGATATGTCGGACGAGGCCTGATCGAGAAGGGTCGCGAATTCGTCGTCGCTGATGTCGAGGACTTCGGCCGCCTGGCCATGATTGAAGCCTTCCACGGCCACCAGCAGAAATGCCTGGCGCGGCAGAGGGGCGAGATTCGCCAGGTTGGCGGCGGCCCGCTTCTCCCATGCGAAACTGGACGAGGGCTCGGGCACCGAGACCGCCGAAGATGAGAACAAGGCCGAAAACAGCTTGTAGAGCGCTATGCGGTCGTTGGAAGCTTCGGGAAACAGAGAAATATCGGCGATAAGCGCTTCAAGAGTGGCGGCGACATAGGCATCGCCCGAAGTCTGGGAGCCCGTGACAGCGCGCGAAAAACGACGCAGATAGGGCAGGTGCGGTGCAATCCGCGTGGACAATGACATAGACGAAAACTCCCAAGGTGACGCTGGTGGTTCTAGACCTCACGAGGGGCCAGAACGGGTCAAGGAAAGAAAAGTTCCCACACGAGGAACTTTTCCATCTGACTGTCGTTTCATGCCGTCAGAAACACAAATCCATGACTGATCGGTCTTACTCGGCATGAAAAAGGATAATCTGGTGACCCAGCAACGTGTGCGCATGCAGGCGGGGCGGGCGGATGACGGCCTTGGTCCAACGACGGACATCGGCTCGCGTCTGCGCGCACTGTACGGGGCTGTTCAGGACGAAGGTGTGCCCGAACAACTCCTGGATCTGCTTGAGAGGCTGGATTCTGCGGAGAAGGCGCAAACTCAGAAGTCTTCTGGCCGGGACGGGGAGTGACGGCATGACCGCCGAGGGTAACTCCTTCAAACGAGAAATGCTGGCGACCTTGCCGAGCCTGCGTGCTTTTGCTGTGTCCCTGACCGGCAAGCACGACAAGGCTGATGATTTGGTGCAGGACACCGTCATGAAGGCTTGGGCCAAGCAGTCCAGCTTCGAAATGGGCACCAACATCAAGGCCTGGCTCTTCACCATCCTGCGCAATGAGTTCTACAGCCAGATGCGCAAGCGGGGCCGCGAGGTGCAGGATAGTGACGGTGTCTTTACCGAGCGCCTTTCCGTCCATCCCTCCCAATACGGCTCGATGGATCTCGAAGACTTCAAGACGGCCCTGGCCAAGCTGCCGGATGACCAGCGGGAAGCGATCATCCTGATTGGCGCTTCCGGCTTTTCCTATGAGGAAGCCGCCGCGATCTGCGAATGCGCGGTCGGGACCATGAAGAGCCGTGTCAGCCGGGCCCGGACCCGATTGACCGAACTGCTCAAAATCAGCGGCGAGTCCGATTATGGTCCGGACGCGGTCTCAGCTCAGGTCACGTCCGGCAACGGATTCTGAGCCAGCCTTCGGCGAATGGCCTCTGTGAGGGCTTCGTCAGGGACGGGCTTTACGACAACGGGTGTGCCGGGCAGCTCCGGCACCCCAGAAGAGAGGGCGACGTCGGCGGTGATGCCGAGTACGGGTATGCCGCTCTGCGCGATCTGGCGCGCCAGTTCGATCAGGTCGGGCCGGTTTGCCTCCAGCTCGACAATGGCAAGCGCCGCGCCGGACCAGGCTGCAGCGGATGCATGCGCGTCGGCGGCGCTGCCGGCCACAACGACCCCATCGGCTCCAAGTGCCTCAAGGACGGATTGTACGCCCAGGGCGATGATGAATTCGGTCTCGACGACGAGGACCGTGCGGCCGCCCAGCATGATTGCGCTTTCTGCTTATGGACGCTCCTGATGGCCCGGGCGAAGCCGGCTGTCATTTAACTTTGACATGTGCGGAACGCTCCCGAACGTCCATGCGTTGGGTGGAACGACTCCCAAAGCGTCAGGAAATCTCGTGAGTCTCATCCTTCCCAGCACCGGCAGGCGAGTGCCCTGCGAACAATGTCCATTGCGTCCACTGCCTGCATTCCGGGACTTTTCGCCGGCGGAGCTGAGGTTCGTTTCAAGTTTCAAGACCGGTGAAATGACGGCCGAACCGGGCGCGGTTATCCTGTCAGAGGGCGCTCATAGCGCACATCTTTTTACGCTGCTCTCCGGTTGGGCCTTCCGGTTCAAGATGCTCGACGATGGGCGGCGGCAGATTCTCAACTATTTGCTGCCAGGCGATCTGGTGGGCCTGCAGGGATCGGTCATCGGAGAAATGGAACATTCGGTCGAAGCGCTTTCGCCGCTGGTCTTGTGTGTTTTCCAGCGTGACAGGCTGGACGAATTATTCCGCAATCATCCGGGGCTCGGCTTCGACGTGACATGGTTGGCGTCGCGCGAGGAACGCATGCTCGATGATCACCTGCTCAGCCTGGGGCGGCGGACGGCGCTGGAGCGGGCGGCCTACCTCCTGGCGTTCTTGCATGAACGGGCCATATCGGTGGGTCTCGGAGCTGCCAGCGTGCATATTCCGCTGACCCAGCAGCATGTGGCCGATACCCTGGGCCTCTCGATCGTTCACACCAACAAGACGCTGCGCAAGCTAACCAATCGCGGGCTCATCCGCTGGCTTGGGCGGAGCTGCGAAGTACTTGATGCCAAGGAACTGGCGCGGGTCGCCGGTTGGGATGGCTCGAACGAGCGCGTGCGTCCTCTGATCTAGGGTCCGGCCTCAATGCTGCCACCGGTTACAGCAAATGCTAGCCTCGCCCCGAGACTCGTCGCCGATGGGGGCTGGAGATGAGCGTCTTGACGGAGCGGGTGCCCGGCATGGAGATGACCAGAACAGGCAGGCGCGCGAGCCGGCGGCTTGCGGTCTGGGTTTCGCTTGGGCTTGTGTGTCTCGCGGCCATTGCCGCACTGTTGCTCATGCAAGGTATCGACCGGCAACTTACGGACATCACCAACACCTATGCCGTGCGCAATGCGGCTCGAGAATTGACGCATGCGCTGAGTCAGGCGGAGGCCAGCCAGCGCGGCTATCTGCTGACCGCGGACCCGGAATTCCTTTCTCCGTATCGCGAAGCCATTTCCGGGCTCGACCAACGTGTCGCCGCACTTCTGCAAATGACGGCGGATGATCCAGCGCAGAGCGCCCGCGTGACCAGCATTATCGGCGATATTTCGAGCAAGCTGGCGGAGATGAACCGCACGGTGGAACTGGTGACCACACGACGCAGTGAAGAGGCGCAGACCCTGACCGAGACCGGCATGGGAGCGCGCCTGATGGCCGAGGTCAGCGAGACACTTGAAGACTTTATTGCCGAGGAAGACGCCAAGCTGGCCACGCGCAACCAGGCCATTGACCAGACCCGCACCGGTCTCGTGATAGCGCTTATTGCCGCGCTCGCCGCCGCCGCCATTCTCGCCTATGCTCTCCTGATGCGCACGCAAAGGCAGGTGAGCGTTCTGGCGCAGAGGCAGCGGGGCCTACTGACCCAGAACGAGGCGCTGGAAGCTGAGGTGGCCGAGCGCACGCGGGACATCCAGGAAGCGCGCGCCCATGCCGAGCGTGAACGCCACAGGGTGGAAGCGCTGTTGCAGGACACCAACCACCGGATCGGTAACTCGCTGGCGACAGTGTCGTCGCTCCTGGCGCTACAGATGATGCGCAGCAAGTCCGAGGACGTTCGCGCAGCGCTCGAGGCCGCGCGCCTCAGGGTGCATGCAGTGGCCTCGGCGCATCGCCGATTGCGCCTGGGGGATGATCTCGAGACCGCCAGCGCCGACGAATTCCTGCTCGCCGTCATCGAGGACATTGCCGAAACCCAGGTCAATGAGGACCGCGTGAAGATCGTGAGCGAACTCGAGCCCATCGAGGTCGGGGCGCGTGATGCAACGACGCTTGGCATCCTCGTGGGCGAGCTGGTGACCAATGCTCTCAAATATGCCTTCCCTGGGGATCGGCAGGGTGTCATCACCGTCACTCTGGGGCGGGATGGCAACGGCATTCCCCTGTTGAGCGTTAGAGATAGTGGCGTGGGCCTGCCACCCGACCAGGGGAGCGGTGAGCCAGGCTTGGGATCCGTGATCGTCCGGCAGCTCGCCGAGCAGTTTGGCGGCATGCCTGACTATCGTATTCCGGAGGGGGGTGGCACCGAGGTGACCATCCTGCTGCCGGCGCTGAGCGGAGCGGAAAAGCCGCAAGAGGGTGACGCAACTTGAAGTTCCGCGCGATACTCAATCGGGATGGTGGCACTTTGCGCACCATGGATCTCGACGCCTTCTGCACCAGCGCCAGGACCATCTTCGAAAAGGAAGGCCACGAACTCGATTGCCGGGTGATCGCTGGCAAGTCGGTGGAAGCCGAGTTGCGCAAGGCCGTCCATGATGGCGATGTCGAAATCATCTTGGCGGGAGGTGGGGACGGGACGGTTTCGGCTGCGGCGGCCATGGCCTTCAAGAGCGGCAAGCCGCTGGCCATCCTCCCCGCTGGGACGATGAATCTTTTCGCGCGGGCGCTGGGCATGCCGCTCGATCTGAACCATGCGCTGGTCGCGGTTGCCCGCGGCAGGATAGACCGCATAGACGTGGCCACGGCGAACGGGCAGCCCTTCGTGCACCAGTACGGCGTGGGCATTCACGCCAGGCTGGTCCGTATTCGCAATGGGATGACCTATAGTAGCCGCTGGGGCAAAATGGCGGCCAGCTTCCGCGCCATCTTCGCCTCGGCGATCAACCCACCGCGCTTTGAGGTCGAACTGCATTCGGCAGACGGTGACCGGACTGTCATGGCGTCGGGCATTGCCATATCGAACAATCCGCTCGACGACAGTCCCGTTCCGATTGCCGCGACCCTGACCGCAGGCGTTCTGGGCGTCTATATCGCGCAAAGCGTGACGACCAATGAACTGCTGAACCTGGCCTTCGATGTCATGACCGGGCGCTGGCGCAACAATGCGGCAGTCAGCGAAGCGGAAGTGCGAGACCTGGTCCTGCGCTTTCCCAAGCGCAAGAGGGGTACGCATGCGGTTATCGATGGCGAACTGATCGACCTCGAACCGGCGGTCACGCTGCAGATACATCCCGGCGCATTGTCCGTGGTTCTGCCGGCGAAGGACGCGGTCCAGCCGAGTGCCGGTTGACCTGGAACTCGTCGGGCGTCACGCCTTCAGACCGCAATAGTGGTGTCGACCTATGCTGGAAGCGCTTTAGTCGTCCTTGTTGTCGTGCATCAGCGCAAAGGCCGCGAGCACCGCAGCTGGCAGGCCGAGACGCAATAGCAGCGGTGATCGGGCCAGAACGGGCAGGGCTGTGATCGCTGCCGTGGTCAGGAAAGCACCCGTCTCGCTGGCGCGGCGGCGCTCCGCAAGCTGACGCTGGCGCCGGCTATGTCCGATCAGCGAGCCCAGATAGACGGCCAGCGCCAGGATCAAGAAGCCGCCCGCCATGATCAGCGAGGCGACGATCGCGCCCACCACACCAGCCAGCGCCATGAAGCCAGCAGCCAGAAGAAAGCCCACGGCAATCAACAGGCAAAGCACGATGAGGCCATAGACCAGCAGGGCCGATTTCGCGCGGGCCGTCAGCCCCTCGACCTCGAGGCCGAGAAGGGCTGCAAGCGGGGCAAGCAAACCCATGATCAGTGCCGGGTAAGCAGAGCCAGGACAAAACCGACGCCGGCAGCCGCCGCTACGGCGGTCAGGGGCTTCTCGCGAATGGTATCCTTGAGTTGCTTTTCCACCTCACTGGCCTGGTCCTGCGCTTCACCGAGCATTTTCTGGCCCTTGGCCTGCAGGTGCTTGACCTCGGTTGTTGCGAGCTGACGGGCTTCGCTCACCTTCTCACCGGTCAGCTTGGCCAGCGTTTCGGTGATGGCCTTGAGGTCGGTCTGAAGCTGGGCAACCTGCGCCTCGAGCTCTTCCTCCCGCGTGAGGGGTTTGTTCTGGGTGGGGCCATTGCCGGCCTTGCGGCGGGTGGGGGCCATATCGGTCGTGGTCGCCATGAGACGCTCCTTTTCGTTAGTCGCACAACGCAATGAGCCGGTGTGGGTTCCCCGTCACGGCTCTTCAAAAGTTGTCCCGACAGGCGATCACGCCTGCCGGGACAAAAGGCGCGGACCGAAAAGGGGGGCGACCATCGGTCCGCTTTGGGCACAATCCGTTTTGTGGAGACCAGAGGGACCTGGCGTGCCCGTTTCTTGAAACTGGACTGGGCTAGATGCGTCCCATGAGGACAAGGATCAGCACGATCACCAGCACGACGCCGAGAATGCC
>CAMLKN010000017.1 GCA_946480655.1 uncultured Devosia sp.
CCACGCCCTAGAACGGTGCGTCTTCGGCTTTCGTCGCCTTCTTCGCAGCAGGCTTTTTCGCCGGTGCCTTCTTTGCCGCAGGCTTTTTCGTCGCAGCCTTCTTGGCCGGCGCCTTCTTGGATCCCGTGGCCTCGGCCCGCGCCGCAATCAGGGCGATGGCCTGCTCCAGCGTCACATCCTCCGGCTTGAGATCCTTGGGCAGCGTCGCATTGACCTTGCCCTGGTTGACATAGGGCCCGTAGCGCCCGGCGCGCACCGTGATCGGCCCGCCGTCGTGCTCAAAAGTCTGGATCGCCGCGACCGCAGCCCCGCGCCCCGGACGCCCGCCACCAGCCGCCTTCTGCGCGATGAGATCGACCGCCCGGTTGAGACCGACGGTGAACACCTCTTCCACATCCGGCAGGTTGGCGTATTTGCCATCGTGCAGGAGGAACGGTCCGTAGCGTCCCAGCCCAGCCGAAATCGGCAGCCCGGTTTCCGGATGCAGGCCCACCTCGCGCGGCAGCGACAGCAGTTGCAGCGCCTTTTCCAACGTCAGCGAAGCCGCATCCCACCCCTTGGGCAGCGAACTCCGCTTGGGCTCCTTGCCCTCACCGAGCTGGACGTAAGGTCCGAACCGGCCCGACTTGAGGAACACCTCTTCCCCACTCTCGGGATCGGTGCCGAGCACGCCGTCACCAGCCGCCGCCTCGGACGACTGGCCGGTGGCGGCATCCGAAAGCTGCATCGTGTGCTTGCATTCGGGATAATTCGAGCAGCCGATGAAGGCGCCGAACTTGCCTAGCTTCAGCGACAGGGTGCCGGTGCCGCAGGTCGGACATTTGCGCGGATCGGACCCATCTTCGCGCGCCGGGAAAATGTGGTCCGATAGCATGTCGTTGAGCGCATCGAGCACCTCCGACACGCGCAGGTCCTTGATCTCCTCGGTTGCGACCGTGAAATCCTTCCAGAAATCGCGCAGCAGCACCTTGTAGTCGAGTTCGCCGGCCGAAACCTGGTCGAGCTGCTCTTCGAGATGCGCGGTGAACCCGTATTCCACATAGCGCGAGAAGAAGCTCTCGAGGAACGAGGTCACGATGCGGCCGCGGTCCTCCGGATGCAGCGCCTTGCCCTCGAGCTTGACGTAGTCGCGGTCCTTGAGGGTCGTCAGCGTCGCCGCATAGGTCGATGGACGGCCAATACCCAGCTCTTCCATCTTCTTGATCAGGCTCGCCTCGGTATAGCGGGCCGGCGGCTGGGTGAAATGCTGCTCGATCTCGACCTTTTTCAGGTCCGGCTTGTCGCCGACCTTGAGCGGTGGCAGTTCGCGACCCTCTTCGTCTTCTTCACCATCTGTCTTGGCCTCGACACCGTAGAGCGTGAGGAAGCCCGGGAAGGTGACGACCGAGCCGGTGGCCCGCAGCGTCACTGCGCGGCCCGGCACATTGACGGCGATATCCACGCTGGTCCGATCGATCTCGGCCGAGGCCATCTGGCTGGCGAGGGTCCGCTTCCAGATCAGGCCATAGAGCTTGGCCTGGTCCGCATCGAGATTGAGGCTTTCCGGCCGCTTGAACATGTCGGTCGGGCGAATGGCTTCGTGCGCTTCCTGTGCGTTCTTGGCCTTGGTCTGGTAGATGCGCGCCTTTTCCGGCAGGTATTCCTCGCCGAAATATTTCCCGATCACCGACCGGGCCATGGCAATGCCTTCCGGCGCCATCTGCACCGCGTCGGTACGCATATAGGTGATCAGCCCGTCCTCGTAGAGACGCTGGGCGATCTGCATGGTCCGGTTGGGCGACAGGCCCAGCCGCGATGACGCATCCTGCTGCAGGCTCGACGTCGTGAACGGCGCGTAAGGGTTGCGCTTGGTCGGCTTCTTTTCGACGTTCGACACGTTGAACTGGCCGGCCTCGATCAGCTTCTTGAGCGCCGCGGCATCCTCGCCCGTCTTGATGTCGAGCTTGTCGGTCTTCTTGCCATCCACGGCAAACAGTCGCGCGAGAAAGCTCTTGCCACCCTGCGCAAGCTGCGCTTCGACCGACCAATATTCGTCCGGCCTGAACTTCTCGATCTCGCGTTCGCGGTCAGACACCAGCCGCAGCGCCACCGATTGCACGCGGCCCGCCGACCGCGAGCCCGGCAGCTTGCGCCACAGGATCGGCGACAGCGTAAAGCCCACGAGATAATCAAGAGCCCTTCGCGCCAGATAGGCATCCACCAGCGGCATGTCGATGTCGCGCGGCTTGGCCATGGCCGCGGTCACGGCGTCCTTGGTGATGGCGTTGAACACCACGCGCTGCACCGGCACGTCCTTCTTCAGCGCCTTCTTGGCGCGCAGGACGTCCAGGATATGCCAGGAAATCGCCTCGCCTTCGCGATCAGGGTCGGTGGCGAGGATCAGTCCGTCGGCCCCCTTGAGCGCCGAGGCAATGTCGGCAACGCGCTTTTTTGCCGCTGTGTCGACTTCCCAGGACATGGCGAAATCTTCGTCAGGACGCACGGAGCCGTCCTTGGCCGGCAGGTCGCGGATATGGCCGAAGCTGGCCAGGACCTCATAGTCCTTGCCCAGATATTTGTTGATTGTCTTGGCTTTAGCCGGACTTTCAACGACGACGACCTTCATTCGGATATCCGTTCCGCAACAGCACTCAAAGAGCGCGCAACATGGTGAAGGCGCCAGCCGGTGTCAACGGGGAGCCCGGCCTGCAGCATTTTCACTTCATCGGCAAAATGCGATAGAAGACTTGCGCCGACACTTCCATACATGCTCTTCTTGTGCGGCGCGATCCCGCGCCCACCCCGCCGCCATCGCCGCGCCCTGCCCGTCGCATCCAGCGATGACGAGCATGCGCCAATGCATCAATGAGGAGGAAGCTCATGCAATACAGAAATCTCGGAAACAGCGGCGCCGTCGTCTCGCATCTGTGCCTGGGCACCATGACCTTCGGTGCCGAATCCGACGAAGCCACATCCGTCGCGCTCATGAACGACTATGTCGAGGCCGGTGGCAATTTCCTCGACACGGCGGACGTCTATTCGGCCGGTGTCTCGGAAGAAATCGTCGGCCGCTGGCTCAAGACGCGAAGCCTGCGCGATCTTGTCATCGCCACCAAGGGCCGCTTTCCCATGGGCAGTGGGCCCAACCACATCGGCCTCTCTCGCAAGCATCTGGCCGAGGCACTGGAGGCCTCGCTGCGCCGCCTGGGTGTCGAGCAGATCGACCTCTACCAGATGCACGCCTGGGACGCCCTGACCCCGATCGAGGAAACCCTGCGCTTCCTCGACGATGCCATCAGCGCCGGCAAGATCGCCTATTACGGTTTTTCCAACTTCCTCGGCTGGCAACTGACCAAGGCGGTCTGGATTGCCCGGATGCAGGGTTTCGCCCCGCCCGTCACCCTGCAGCCGCAATACAATCTGCTCGTCCGCGATATCGAGCACGAGATCGTCCCGGCCTGCCAGGATGCCGGCATGGGCCTCTTGCCGTGGTCGCCCCTGGGCGGCGGCTGGCTCTCGGGCAAATACAAGCGCGACCAGATGCCCACCGGCGCCACGCGCCTGGGCGAAAACCCCAAGCGCGGCATGGAGGCCTTCGAGGCCCGCAACGCCAAGAGCCGGACCTGGGACGTCATCGGGGCAGTGGAAGATATCGCCAAGGCCCGCGGCGTCAGCATGGCGCAGGTGGCCCTCGCCTGGACGGCCTCTCAACCCGCCGTCACGTCGGTCATTCTGGGCGCCCGGACCCGCGAACAACTCAAGGACAATCTCGGGGCCGCCAATCTGGAACTGAGTGCGGAAGATCTCGCGCGCCTCAACGACGTCAGCAAGCCGGACATGGCCGACTATCCCTACGGCACCGGCGGCATCAACCAGCGTCATCGCCGGATCGAAGGCGGACGCTGAGGTTCAGCCACTCGGCCCGGCACCATAATGCCGGGCCGCATTTCGCTTGCCCTGGGGGCGGCAACAATGGTGTCTATGCCACCGATGACAGACCTAGCCGCCGCCCTGATTCCCGATCTCGACCTGTCGGTCCGCAATACCCTGGCCCTCAAGGCCCGCTCGCGCTTCGGGCTTGTGATCGACAGTGCCGACATGCTCCCGGCACTCTTCGCCCATGCCGCCGGTCAAGCCCTGCCCGTCCGCATACTCGGCGGCGGCAGCAATGTCGTCCTCGCCGAGAACTTTGCCGGGATCACCGCCCTCATCGACCTCAAGGGCCGCCGCGTGGTCGAACAAACCGCTGATCAGGTCGTGATCGAAGCGGCAGCCGGCGAAACCTGGCACGACCTTGTCGCCTGGACCGTCGATCAGGGTCTGGGCGGCCTTGAGAACCTCGCCCTCATTCCCGGCACGGTCGGCGCCGCCCCCGTGCAGAACATCGGCGCCTATGGCGCTGAGCTGGCTGATTTCTTCCAGTCGCTCGATGCCTATGACCGCCAGGCCGGTACCATCGTCAGCGTTGATCGCGTCGCCTGCGCCTTCGCCTATCGCGACAGCGTCTTCAAGCAACATCCCGACCGCTACGTCGTCCTCTCCGTCCGCCTGGCTTTGCCACGCCAGTGGACCGCCAATCTGCGCTTTGCCGGCCTGACCGATCTCGCGGATGCACCAGGCCTCTCCCCGCGCATGGTCATGGACCGCGTCGTGGCCCTGCGGACCAGCAAGCTACCCGACTGGCGGGTCAATCCCAATGCCGGCTCCTTCTTCCAGAACCCGATCCTGCCGCTAGACGCGGCGGTGCCGGTGCTCGCCGAGTTCCCCGAGGCGCCCAATTATCCGCAGGCCAATGGCCTGACCAAGCTCTCGGCCGGCTGGCTCATCGAGAAAAGCGGTCTCAAGGGCTTCCGCATGGGACCCGTCGGCATGTCCGAACGCCACGCCCTGGTCGTCGTCAACCACGGCGGCGCCACCCAGGCCGATGTCGCGGCGTTGGCGGCGCACGTCAAGGCAACCGTGCTCAAACGCTTCGGCGTGGCCCTCCACGAAGAGCCGATCTTCTGCTAGCTGGAGCCGTGACCCTGCCCCAATCACAGTGCCGCCCTCGGGCCTGACCCGAGGGCCATTCGCCACGGGCACGCGCCCCGTGTTCGTCGCCAGAGGTCCTCGCGTCAAGCGCGAGGACGGTTCCGAGTAGGTTCAAGACCTGCGGCACCCCAACACTACGAATGCCGCAGCGCCACCAATTGCCCGCTCGACCATTCGATCAGCCCGGCAATGTCGAGTTCGAGCAGCAGCACCTGCATGACATTGGGCGCAATCGCCGTCTGCGCGATCAATTCGTCCACGCCGACCGGCGTTGAACTGAGCGCCTCCAGCACCTTGCCCCGATCATCCGCGGCCGGCTCGACTTCATGGCCGATATCCCCATCGGGCAGCCACTCCGGGTCGAACAAGGCGCTGCGCGCCGGATCGGCGCTGCCGATCACCTCGATGATGTCCTCGGCATTGGTCACCAGCTTGGCGCCCTGCTGAATGAGGAGGTTTCCGCCTTCCGCCCGCGGATCGAGCGGGGAACCGGGCACCGCGAAAACGTCGCGATTCTGCTCCAGCGCCAGACGCGCCGTGATCAGCGACCCGCTCCGTTTGGCCGCCTCGACCACCACCACGCCGAGTGACAGTCCTGAAACCAGCCGGTTACGCCTTGGGAAGTCACGGGCGCGCGGCTCCCAGCCCAGCGGCATTTCGGTGAGCAGCGCCCCGCCATTATCGAGAATGTCATGCGCCAGCGGAATATTCTCGTCCGGATAGATGCGATCGAGGCCGCCCGCCAGCACCGCAATCGTGCCCGTGCCAAGGCTCGCACGATGCGCTGCCGCATCGATTCCCCGCGCCAGCCCGGAAACCACGGTATAGCCGCGCTCGCCAAGATCCCCTGCCAGGAGCCTCGTCATCTTGATGCCGGCGGTGGAGGCATTGCGTGCCCCCACAATGCCCACCGTCCGCTTCCAGTCCAGCCGGTCCCCGCCGGCCAGGGTGATCAGCGGCGGCGCACCTGCAATATGCAGCAGGTGGGCGGGATAGTCGGCTTCGCCCTGCGCCACCAGCCGCGCACCGTAGCGGACGAGGCCTGCAACTTCGTCTTCGGCGCGAGCCAGAGTGATCGGCTGCATCGGCCGGCCGGCCTTGCGACTCAGCGCGGGCAACGCCTCAAGCGCCGCCTCGGCTGAGCCGAACCGGCTCAATAGCTGGCGGAAGGTTACCGGGCCGATATTGTCCGTGCGAATGAGCCGGAGCCAGGCGAGGCGCTGGGCCGATGTGAGCGTCGTGGTCACCCGGCCCTGCTCCATCATCCGGCCTTCTTGCTGCCGCCGATGGTCGGTTCGGTCCCCTTGAGCAGCCGTCCGATATTCTCCCGATGCTGGAAGAACAACAGCAGCGCCAGCCCGGCCACGACCAGGGCCAGCCGCTCTCCCGAGAACACGTAGGCAAAGATTGGCGCCGTCGCCGCTGCCGTCAGGGCCGCCAGCGAGGAAATCTTGCGCGTGAAGGCGATCAGCAGCCACACAGCGCAGAAGATCAGCCCCACCGGCCAGCTCAGCGCCAGCGTCGAGCCGATCATCACCGCGACGCCCTTGCCGCCCTTGAAGTTGAGCCAGACCGGGAAGCAATGCCCGAGGAAGGCGCCGATCGCCGCCAGCCTTGCTGCGTCCTCGCCCCAGAAATAGCGTGCGAGCAGAATCGGTGCGACCGCCTTGAGCGCGTCGAGCACCAGGGTGGCTGCGGCCACCTTTTTGTTGCCCGTGCGCAGGACATTGGTTGCCCCGATATTGCCCGAGCCGATCTTGCGGATATCGCCCAGGCCTGCAGCCTGGGTCAGGATGAGGCCGAAGGGGATCGAACCCGAGAGGTAACCGAGCACCAGGGCAAGGATCAGGGTGACAATTTCGGCTGGCATGCAGGCCCCCTCAACTTCTTGTTGCGCCAAGGGATAGCCTCTCGGCACGTCCGCTAACAAGGGGGCGGCACCGATTGCACACCGCCCTTTCGTCCGGCCGGTTTGGCAAACCCCGGCCAATCCCCTACATAGGGAGCGACTATTCAGAACGCGATTTCATGGCCAAGCCCCCTACTTCCAAGACCTCAAAGCCCAAGAACACCTCCGGTCCCAAGCGCCCGCGCCTGCCGGTCGCCGACCGCCTGCCATCACGTGAGCAGCTGCTCGAAGCCCTGGCCCAGGAGGACGACATCAAGGGCAAGCGCGACCTGGCCAAAGTCTTCGGCATTCGCGGTGATCTACGGCGTCCCTTCAAGGCCATGCTGGCCGAGCTTGAGGGCGAAGGCGTCATTACGCGCACCCGCAAGGCGCTGCGCCGCACGGCCGCCCTGCCCCATGTCACGGTCCTCGACATTCCCTCCGACGCCGACCCGGACAATCTCCATGCCTTCCCGGCCCAATGGAACCCGGAAGAAGGCGAAATGCCGCGCGTCCGCGTGCTGACCGGCCCGCATGCCCGCGTGGTCCCCGCGCCCGGCGACCGCATCCTCGCCCGCATCGATGCCGGCGAAGACGCCATCCCCAACTACACTGCCAAGCCGATGAAGGTGCTCGACAAGCCCCGTCGCGCCCAGATCGGCATCGTCCGCAAGGACGAGGACGGCGCCCGCCTCATTCCGGTCGACCGCAAGCAGAAGGAAATGCGCATCGCCTTGGGCGATCTCGGCGAGGCCCGGGACGGCGATCTCGTCGAGGTCGAGGTGATCTTCTCCGGGCGCCTGATGATCCCTCGTGCCAAAGTCACAAAGGTCGTCGGCAATCCCAATTCCGAAGGCGCGGTTTCGCTTATCGCCATCCACAATCTCGAAATCCCTCACGTCTTCCCGCAAAGCGTCATCCGCGAGGCGGAAGAGGCCAAGGAAGCCACGCTCAAGGGTCGCGAAGACTGGCGCGACCTGCCGCTGATCACCATCGATCCGGCCGACGCCAAGGACCATGACGACGCGGTCCATGCTGCCCCCGACGAGGACCCGAACAACAAGGGCGGCTTTGTCGTCACCGTCGCCATTGCCGACGTCGCCGCCTATGTCCGCCCCGGCTCTGCGCTGGACCGCGAGGCCTATATCCGCGGCAATTCGGTCTATTTCCCCGACCGGGTCGTCCCCATGTTGCCCGAGCGCATCTCCAACGAACTGTGTTCCCTGAAGGAAGGCGTGCCGCGCGCGGCTCTGGCCGTGCGCATGGTTATGGGTGCCGATGGCCGCAAGAAAAGCCACAGCTTCCATCGCATCCTGATGCGTTCGGCCGCCAAACTGTCCTACCAGCAGGCCCAGGCCGCCATTGATGGCAATCCCGACGACCAGACCGGCCCGCTGCTCGACCCGATCCTGCGGCCCTTATGGGACGCCTATGCCGCCATGGCGACAGCCCGTGACCACCGCGGCCCGCTCGACCTCGACCTGCCCGAGCGCAAGATCCTGCTCGACGACAAGGGCATGGTCCGCGACATCCACATTCCAGAGCGCCTCGAAGCCCATCGCCTCATCGAGGAAATGATGATCGCCGCCAACGTCGCGGCCGCCGAGACGCTGGAGCAAAAACGCAGCGAACTGCTGTACCGCGTTCACGACGAGCCCTCGTCGGAAAAGCTGCAAGCCCTGCGCGAATTCCTTGGTTCGCTCGACATCGCCGTCAAGAAATCCGACAGCGTCCGCGCGTCCGATTTCAACGGCATCCTCGGCCAGGCTCGCAAGGCCGGCAATATCGAGCAGGTCAGCGAAATGGTGCTCCGCTCGCAGGCCCAGGCCGAATATGCTGCCGAGAACTACGGCCATTTCGGCCTTAACCTCGATCGCTACGCCCACTTCACCTCGCCCATCCGCCGCTATGCCGACCTCATCGTGCATCGCGCCCTGGTGCGGGCCCTGGGCCTGGGCGACGACGGCCTTACGGACCAGGAAGCGGCCAAGCTCCCAGGCATCGCCCAGCATATTTCCGCCACCGAGCGTCGCGCCATGCTGGCCGAGCGTGAAACCTCGGATCGCCTCTTGGCGCAATTCCTTGCCGAACGCATCGGCGCGCGCTTCATGGGTCGCATTTCGGGCATGACCAAATCAGGTCTCTTCATCCGCCTGCTCGAGACCGGCGCCGATGGTTTCATTCCTGCTTCCACGCTGGGACAGGACTATTATCGCTTCGTCGAGGAGCGGCAGGCCATGATTGGTGAGCGGACCGGTGAAACCTTTACCCTGGGGGACCGCGTTGAGGTCCGCCTGCTCGAAGCCGCACCGGTAGCCGGCGCGTTACGTTTTGAGCTTTTGTCCGAGGGCAAGCGCGGCAATCCGCCATCTGGCAAACGCTTGCGCCGGGGTCCATCTAGGAGCTTCGGCCCCAGGAGTTCAAAAGGCTCGGGCCGGAGAAAGAGATAGCTGATGATCGATCAGGCCAAGGCTCTCGATGAGCGAAATGTGGCTCAAGCCATGTGGCGCGGCACGCTCTGCCGCTGCCCCCATTGCGGCCAGGGCAAGATGTTCCGCGGCTACCTTAAGGTTGCCGATGAGTGCAATGTCTGTGGTGAAGAATTGAAGCATCACCGCGCTGACGACTTCCCGCCCTATGTCGCCATCGTCATCGTCGGGCACATCATCATCTTCCTGATGCTGCACATGGAAATGGCCTACCACGTCCAGCCGATCACTCACGTGCTCATTGCCGTGCCGCTGGCCATCATCCTGCCGCTCCTCATGCTGCCCTCCATCAAGGGCGCCATTGTCGGGCTGCAATGGGCGACACGCATGTACGCTTTCGGAACCGGGCAGAGAGACTGAAGCCCGGTCAGGCAAATCGGCTTCCGGGCGCCGACGTTACGAGGTCTTTGGGTCGAAAGCGCAATGCGGACCATTCCTCGTCAATGGCCACCTGGCGCACCGGCCGCCAACCAGCTTCACCGAGGGCATCCCAGCCGGTATCACGATTGAGACCGGCAGCTTTCGCCGCCGCGCCCTTGCGATAGGCCACCCACAGCAATCCATCCGGCGGCATTTCCTTGAGGATTCGCGGGACCAGCGCGGGCACCTCCGCGGGCGACTCGAAGAAAGCCAGCACGCCATCGTACGCATCCTTCTCGTGTACGATCTCGACCTCGGCGCCGGCTGACAGCTCCTCGGCCAGGGCGCGAGGCACATTGATCAGCCAGAGCTTTGCGCCGGCCTTGACCTGGAGCTTGTGCAGCAATTCGGTCGGTGCGGTCATCTTGTGCCTCCCCTGGCCCATGCTATCTCTTGACAACGGCCTGCAAATCCGTAGGTTGCGCGCAAATTCCGGCGCTGCCCCGTTTGCAGCGCCTTTCCGTTTGTGAAGGACACTATCATGGCCAAGGCCGCCACCATCAAGATCAAGCTCGTCTCGACGGCCGACACCGGCTTCTTCTACGTGACCAAGAAGAACGCCCGTACCCAGACTGAAAAGCTGGCCTTCAAGAAGTACGACCCGGTCGTGCGCAAGCATGTCGAATTCAAGGAAGCCAAGATCAAGTAATCTGGCTGTTCCTTTCTGGAATGAACAAAACCCCGCAAGCGATTGCGGGGTTTTGTTTTTTGTCGACTGACCCGACAGCGTTGCATCCCCATTCCCTGTGCGCCTTCTGGCTGGGCACAAGGAACGGGGTGTCACTGCATCCACAGGTGACTGGGCAAAAGGGCAGCTTGAAGAAGAGTGGCTGGTCCGGAGCGGCATGTCGAAGAGGCCACTCTGTCCGCATCCGGACCAACCGCCCTACGGGACTCAGGAGTTGCGGCGGACCTGAGATGGGCCGTAGGGAACATTGGACCTTGGGAAATTTCCCAAGTCCGTCTGCGGTTGAACCTAGACCCAAGCCGGCAAAAGGCCAAGCGAAACCAGCGCAGCGCGCTCGGCAACCATTTGTTAATTATAACAAATAACCCTAATGCCGACGATTTTAACGACGAGCCGTCAGGCGGCGTCGAAAATGACCCGGTTCCGGCCTGCCCTCTTGGCTCGATAGAGCGCAACGTCGGCGCGCTTGATCATGCCCTCGGGCGTGTCGGACAGGCTTTCGCGGATCGAGACGCCCACGGACACGGTGACCGACAGGGCCCGTGGCGCGCCCACGTCGAAGGCCTTTTCGGCCATGGCCTGGCGGACACGCTCCGCCACGGCTTCGGCCTGTGCAGTGTCGGTATCGGGCATCAACACCACGAATTCCTCGCCGCCGAAGCGGCAGGCCAGGTCGACGCCGCGAATGTTGCGCCTGAGGCGCGCCGCGAATTCACGGAGCACCGCGTCCCCGATATCGTGGCCATGGTTGTCATTGACCGCCTTGAAGTGGTCGATGTCGAGGATCATCAGCGCCATGTCGCGATCCTGCTCGTGTGCCTTGCCGAGCATGACATTGAGATGGCGGTCGAAATAGCGGCGATTGTAGAGCCCAGTCAGCTCGTCGGTAACCGCCAGCGCCATCGTGTTGTTGACGCTTTCGCGCAGTTCCATCGCATAACGGTGCCGCCGGATCTGGGTGCGCACGCGCGCCATCAACTCGTTGCGGTCCACCGGGCGGCTGATGAAATCGTTGACGCCAAGGTCCAGCGCCCGCACCACGCGCGGCTTGTCGGCCGCGTCCGACATCAGGATGATCGGCAGGTTGCGGGAATGATCGACGGTGCGCACCTGCGAGCAGACCCGGAGAGGGTCGAAATTCTCGAGCGCCATGCTGACCAGCGCCAGCTCATAGTCCGCTCCCGTCACCTGGAACACCGCATCGGCGGGCTCGGTGAGGATGTCCACCTGGTGGTCCGGGCTCAGGTAGGACTGGATGCGCTCCGCATGGCGCCTGTCGGTATCGATGATCAGGATATTGCCGCCGCTGGCCGAAATCGTATCCATGGCGCGCAGCGCATCTTCGATGGCGATCTGCTGTCCGGTCAGCGCGCGGGCGCGCAATTCATCGGTCAGCGATTTGAGCCGCACCAGGCTTTTGACCCGCGCCATGAGCTGGGTGTCGTCGACAGGCTTGCTCAGGAAGTCGTCGGCACCCGCATCGAGCCCCTGCACGCGATCGGAGGGTTGATCGAGCGCCGTGATCATCAGCACCGGCAGGTGGTGGGTCTTGGGGTCCGCCTTCAACCGCCGGCAGACTTCAAACCCGTCCATTTCCGGCATCATCACGTCAAGCAGGACGATATCCACGTCCTGGCTCTGGCAGATCTCCAGCGCCTGCGCCCCGGAACTGGCTGTCACGACCTCGTAGTATTCGGCGGTCAACCGCGCTTCGAGCAGACGGACATTGGTTGGAATGTCATCGACGATCAGAACACGCGCGGTCACAGCAAGCCCCCGGATACTCATGAGTGATCCACCGTGCGCCGTTGCCCAGCGGGTCACCCTACACTTCAATCGGTCAGCGGCAGAATGGCCGCAACCACGCCATCAGCCAGCAAGGCGCGTCGCACGCGCCCGCTCAGGCCGGACCAATGTATTGGGCAATGGTTTCCAGAAAGTGAGATACCGAGATGGGCTTGGAAATATAGCCCTCGCAGCCGCCCTGCAGGATGCGTTCTTCGTCGCCCTTCATGGCGAAGGCCGTCACCGCCACCACCGGAATATGGGCAAGCTGGTCGTCATCCTTGAGCCACTTGGTCACGACCAGGCCCGAGACTTCCGGAAGCTGGATGTCCATCAGGATCAGGTCGGGCATATGGGCACGCGCCAGATCCAGCGCCTCCATGCCATTGCGGGTCTGGATCACATTGTAGCCGCGCGATTCCAGCAGATCGTTGAAGAGCTTCATGTTGAGCTCATTGTCTTCGACGATCATCACACTCTTGGGCATTCTACCTCGCTTGGCCGCCTCGGCGGCACCCGCCGGAAGGCTCCTGCCGCACTCTGTCGCGCGACTTCGCTTTCCATGGCATCTGGGCTAGCATCGAAACTTAAACAAAACACCATATGAGGCCGCGTCGTGCCCGTTTCCAGCCGTACCGCGCCGGACGTTTCCACCCTTGCCGATTCTTGCCTCGGCTACCTCGCGGAGAACCCGGAGGAGCTTCTGGCATTCATGCAGCAGGCCGGCTTGGATCCGCAATCGCTGCGTGCATCCATTGGCTCCACCCGCCTGCAACACGGCCTCATCGACTATTTTGCCGCAAATGAAGCGATTCTGCTCGCCCTCTGCGCAAATGCCGGGGTGACACCCGAAAGCTTCATGCGCGTCTGGCACCGGCTCAACCACAGCGAATAACATGACCACCGACTGGTTCTGCCGCGACTGTCTGGCTCCAGGATCAGGCTCCACCCTGCCCGGTCGCTGCCCGTCCTGCGGTTCGCCGCGCCTGCGCGGTCACGACGAGTTGTTCGCCCTCTCCATCGCCCATGTCGACTGCGACGCCTTCTACGCCTCGGTGGAAAAACGCGATGATCCGAGCCTGCGGGACAAGCCGCTGATTATCGGCGGCGGTCAGCGCGGTGTCGTCTCCACCTGTTGCTACATCGCACGACAATCGGGCGTCCGCTCGGCCATGCCCATGTTCAAGGCCCGCGAACTCTGCCCCGACGCCGTGATCATCCCGCCCAACATGGCCAAGTATGTCGAGGTCAGCCGACAGATCCGCCGCCATATGGACGCCCTCACGCCCCTGGTCGAACCGCTCTCGATCGACGAGGCCTTCCTCGACATGACCGGCACCGAGCGCGTCCACAAGGCGCCCCCGGCGCTGAGCCTCGCCCGCTTCGCCCGCACCATCGAGCAGGAAATCGGCGTCACAATCTCGGTGGGGCTCTCCCACAACAAGTTCCTCGCCAAAGTTGCCTCCGACCTCGACAAGCCACGCGGTTTCGCGATCATCGGCAAGGCAGAAACGCTCGACTTCCTCGCGCCAAAGCCGATCAGCCTCATCTATGGCGTCGGCAAGGTCTTTTCCGAGACCCTGAAGAAGGATGGCTACCACACCATCGGCCAGCTCCAGCAGGAAGACCCGACCCGGCTGATGCGGCTCTATGGCGAATCGGGCGCCCGTCTCGCTCGCCTTGCGCAGGGCCAGGACGCCCGCCAGGTGTCGATTGATGGAGCGATGAAGACCATCTCGTCCGAGACGACGTTCAACCAGGACATGGCCTCGCTCGACCAGCTCTCGACCGAACTCCTCAAATGTTCGGAACGCCTGTCCGAGCGCCTCAAGGCCAAGGGTCTGGTCGGCGACACGGTGACGCTGAAGCTCAAGACAGCCGGATTTAAGTTGCGCACCCGCGCCCGACACCTGATGATGCCCACGCAGCTTGCCAACGTGCTCTACGAATCCGGTATGAGCCTGTTGCAGCGCGAAATCGACGGTACGCCGTTCCGATTGATCGGCATTGGCGTTTCCGGTCTCGAAGCCGACGACGGCTCCGATCCGGGCGACCTCATCGAACCGCTCGTCGCCCGCAAGGCGGCTGCGGAACGGGCCATGGACAAGGTGCGCAGCCGTTTCGGCCGCAGCGCCGTGGTCCGCGGCAAGCTATACACAAGCCGGCCCGGCACAGATCCGGCTCCGGTATCCGAAGAAGAAGCAGACGACCTCGAAGGCAAATCCAGATGACCGACCCGATCGAAAAGCTCCGTGAATATGGCTATGAACTGCCCGCGCCCAAGCCGCCGGTGGCCAGCTATGTCTCAGTCGCCCGCACCGGCAACCTGCTCTATGTGTCCGGGCAGATTTCCAGCGACAGCAATGGCGTCGTGCAGGGTCTGCTTGGCGACACCATGAATGTGGTCCAGGGCGGCAATGCTGCCGAGCTCTGCGCCGTCAACATCCTTGCCCAGATCGTTCACATAGCCGGCGTGCCGCTCCATGAAATCAAACAGGTCGTCAAGCTGACCGTGCTGGTCGCCTCGACGCCCGAATTCACCGAGCAGCATCTGGTGGCCAATGGCGCCTCCAACCTTATCGTCGGCGTTCTGGGTGATAGGGGCAAGCACGCCCGCGCTGCCTTTGGCGTCGCCTCCCTCCCCCTCGGCGCCGCCGTCGAGATTGATGCGGTCGTCGAGGTCTAGTGCCTGCCGGCCCCGGTTGAATCCGGGGCCGCTCCTTCCCATATCGGCCAGGCCTACCACCAAGGGATTCTCGTCCCAGTGTCCGAACCCAGTTTCACGGCCACCATCCACCCCAGCACGGCCTCGATTCCCGCCGAGACCTGGAATGGTCTCGTCCCTTCCACCGATGACGTGCCGGACAATCCCTTTCTCGATCACGCCTTTTTCCTGGCGCTGGAAGAGTCCGGCTGCGCCAACGCCAAGACCGGGTGGCAGCCGCAGCATGTCCTGCTCACCGATCAGGCCGGCGTGCCGGTCGGCCTGCTGCCGCTCTTCCTCAAGTCTCACTCCATGGGCGAATATGTCTTCGACCATGGCTGGGCCAATGCCCTCGAACGCGCCGGCGGCCGCTACTATCCAAAACTCCAGGGCTCCGTCCCCTTTACCCCGGCGACGGCGCCAAAGCTGCTCGTGCCCTCAGGCAGTCTCCAGGCGCAATCCGCCCTCCTCTCGACCGCCCAGCAGCTTGCGGGCCGGCTCGATGCCTCCTCGGTGCACCTGACCTTTGTCCCCGAGACCGAAGCCGATCTCGCCGGCTCGCTCGACTGGCTCCGCCGCGTCGATACGCAGTTTCACTGGCGGAACCAGGACTATTCCAGCTTCGAGGACTTCCTTGAAACTCTCTCCTCCCGCAAGCGCAAGACCATCCGTCGCGAGCGGCGTGACGCCCTGGCCGACGGCCTTTCGGTAAAATGGCTCTCGGGTTCCGACATCCAGGAGCACCACTGGGACGCCTTCTTCGCCTTCTATGAGGATACCGGCGCCCGCAAGTGGGGCCGCCCTTATCTCAACCGCACCTTTTTCTCCCTGCTCGGCCAATACCTGGCCGACCGCATCGTGCTCATGCTGGCCTATGACGGCGACATACCCATTGCCGGCGCCATCAATTTTCGGGGCAAGGACCGCCTCTATGGCCGCAACTGGGGCGCCGTCCGCGACGTGCCCTTCCTTCATTTCGAGGTCTGCTACTACCAGGCCATCGACTATGCCATTGCCCACAAGCTGGCCGTGGTCGAGGCCGGCGCCCAGGGCGAGCACAAGCTGGCGCGCGGCTATGAACCGGTCCTCACCCATTCCGTGCACTGGATCGCCCATCCCGGCCTCCGCCGCGCCGTCGCCGATTACCTCGAAGATGAACGCCCCGCCGTCGAGCAGCAGCAGGAATTGCTCGAAACCTTTACGCCTTTCCGCAAGGGCGAGCGGCAGGAGCGGTAGGTCTCTTCTCCTCCCCCTTCTCCAGGGGGAGGCCGGGTGGGCGCGCGCCCTGCTGCCCCCCTCAGACCGTCACCCTCGGGCTTGACCCGAGGGCTTTATACTTGCAATGCCTAGATCTAGTGCAGACCCCTCGGGTCAAGCCCGAGGGTGACGATCGGGGTGTTGAGGGCTTCTGCGAATCTGCTTGAGAGGTAGTCCATGACCTACGACCCCGCCAATATCTTCGCCAAGATCCTCAAGGGCGAACTGCCATGCCACAAGGTCTATGAGGACGATACGGCGCTGGTCATGATGGACATTTTCCCTCAGTCGAAGGGCCATACGCTGATCGTTCCCAAGGCCGCCTCGCGCAACCTCCTCGATGCCGATCCGGCCGCCCTCGCCGCCGTCATGCCGCTGGTGCAACGCGTCACACGCGCCGTGAAATCCGCAACCAATGCCGACGGCGTCCGCCTTGCCCAGTTCAACGAAGCCCCCGCCGGGCAGACGGTCTTCCACCTGCATTTCCATGTGATCCCGGTCTATGAAGGCGTGCCCCTGGGCGCCCATGGCGGCGGCAAGGCCGACGACGCCGACCTGGCGGCCCTCGCCAAAGCCATCGCGGCGCAGCTGTAGAAGGTCCGGTCATGGCCAAAATGCCGCCGCATCCGCGATCCGGTTCCTCCCCCTTGACGGGGGAGGCCGGGTGGGGGTGCCACCAGACGGGAGCCCTGTGCCCATGACCCCTGCCCGCCATCTCATCCTCGGCATGGTCCTGACCGGCTCGGCCGGCCTCATCGACGTCGTCGGCTTCATCGAACTGGGCGGCTATTTCACCTCCTTCATGAGCGGCAATACCACCCAGGGCGGCGCGGCACTCATCGATGCCGCCTGGCCGGTCCTGCTGCTGACCGCCTCCCTTGTCGGCCTCTTCTTCATCGGCAGTGTGCTGGGCGCCCTCGCAGCCTACTCGAACCCCCGCTGGGGGCCGGCAGCCGTCAGCCTGGCCGTGCTCTCCGGTGTGGCCCTGACCCTCGTTCTCGCCCTTTCAGGTTTCCCCGCCACCCAGGCCATGCTGGTCCTCGCCGCGAGCGCCGGCGCGCAGAATGCCATCCTGCCCATGCGCGGCGCCGTGCGCCTCGGCGCCACCTTCGTCACCGGCACGCTCTACATGGCAGGCCAGGACCTCGCTTTGGCCCTCAAGGGCTCGGCCCCGCCTCTGCGCTGGCTGCAACACCTGGCCATCTGGTTCGGCCTTTTCGGCGGCGCCGCCCTGGGAGCGCTGATCTACCGCTTCGCCGGCATCCTGACGCTATTCCTGCCCGCCGCCATCTACGCCGCCTTCGCCCTGGGCCATCTCGTGGCGGCCCGAAGTGAATCAGGCGCTTGAGCGCTTTCAGCAAAAGTGGGCACCACTTTTGCGGTTCGAAAGCGTGACAAATCAAAGAAGTAGAGCTCTCGTTCT
>CAMLKN010000018.1 GCA_946480655.1 uncultured Devosia sp.
CTGATCCGCACCGAGACGCAGAAGGCGCGCAAGGGCAACCAGAAGATCTGCCACTCGACCTTCGATGAAGTCCTGGTCATGTTCAAGGACGACATCAAGCCCCTCCACTCCAACACGATCGAAGTTTCGATGCCGCTGGGCCTCTATACCAGCTGCGAGGTGACGGCGCCGTGCGGCCTCTGCTCCACCGAGGGGATTATCGGGTTGCTGGATGTCCCGGACACATTCCTCGATCCGGACCGGATGAAGACCGGGCTGATCTGGTTTACCCGCGGGTATGTGGAATACCAGTTTCCCAACAATGCCAAGCTGGCGCAAAACACCATTGAATCCATGGAGTTTTCCCTCGAGCTCAGCTCGGAAGTGCCGGGCACTTCGGCGGACTGGCCCAGCGACATTACCCTGTCGGTCAATGGCACCGAGATCGGCACCTGGCTTTCCACCGGCGATTATGGAGACAAGCGCGGCGTCTATACACCCGATTGGTGGAAGCTAAAGGGCAGCCAATATGGCAAGCTCAAGAGCTGGCGGGTGACCAAGGACGGCACCTATGTGGACGGGATGAAGATTTCGCCGGTGTCGCTGCACGACCTGGACCTGGGAACCCACCACTCGATCCGGTTGCGCATCGCGGTCAAGCCCGAGGCCAAGCATCCCGGTGGTATCAATATTTTCGGCCGTGGCTTCGGCAACTACGACCAGGACATCATCCTGCGCCTGCAAACGGCCCGCTGACTTATCCCGCCTGACGCCGATGTGAGATACTGGCCTTCGACACGGCGCAGCGGCCCGCGCGCCGACCTGGTCAAAAATCATATTTTTGCGCTTGCACCATCCTGCGCCCGACGCTAAAAACACCTTCACTGATATAAATCAGAAAAACGGAATTAGTGGGAGGGGCCGGTGAAGGCGTCCGTCATTGCCAACAAGGATTACACGATCGCGAAAATCGACGACCGTGTCTATGGGGCCTTTCTGGAACATCTGGGCCGGGCCGTTTACGAGGGCATCTATGAGCCCGACCACCCGACGGCCGACAAGGACGGCATGCGCGGCGACGTGGCCAAGCTGGTCAAGGACCTGAACGTTCCGGTCGTCCGCTATCCGGGCGGCAACTTCGTCTCGGCCTATAACTGGGAAGACGGCATCGGCCCGCGCGAGCAGCGCCCGACCCGGCTGGACCTGGCCTGGCATACGTCGGAAAGCAATGCCGTCGGCATCCACGAATTCGCCGACTGGTGCGCCACCGTCGGCACCGAGATGATGCTGGCCGTCAACCTGGGTTCGCGCGGCGTCGACGAGGCCCGCAGCTTCCTTGAATATGTCAATCATCCCGGCGGTTCCTACTGGAGCGACCTGCGCATCAAGAACGGCCGCAAGGAGCCGTGGAACGTCAGGATGTGGTGCCTCGGCAACGAGATGGACGGTCCCTGGCAGGTCGGCCACAAGGATGCCGACGAGTATGGCAAGCTGGCGGCCAACACGGCGCGCGCCATGCGCATGTTCGACAAGAACCTGGAACTGATCGTCTGCGGCTCATCGCATTCGGAAATGCCGAGCTTCCCGGATTGGGAACGCATCGTGCTCGAGCACACCTATGACCATGTGGACTATATCTCGCTCCACATGTATTTCGCCAATCGCGACGACAATACGCCCAACTATCTGGGGCTCAGCCACAAGCTGGACCGCTATATCGAAACCGTCGCATCCACCATCAAGCAGGTCAAGCACAAGAAGAAGTCCAACAAGGACATCTACATTTCCTTCGACGAATGGAATGTCTGGTATCATTCCAACAAGAAGGACCGCGAAATTCTTGATGGGAACGGCGGCTGGCCGCATGCGCCGGGTCTTCTTGAAGACATCTACAATTTCGAAGACGTCCTGATGGTCGGGTTGATCCTCAATACCTTCATCCGCCGCTCGGATGTGGTGAAGATCGCCTGCATTGCCCAACTCGTAAATGTGATCGCTCCGATCATGACCGAAAAGGGCGGGCCGGCCTGGGCCCAGACCATCTACTATCCCTATTATTTTGCTTCGGTTTTCGGCCGCGGTACGGCGCTGCAGCTCAAGACCAGTTCGCCGGGCTATGAGACGACCCACGCCAAGGACACGGCCTATGTGGATGTCGCCGGCGTGCACAATGAGGCGGACGGAACCCTGACCTTCTTCCTCGTCAACCGGCACACAAGCGAGAGCATCGAGACCGAGGTCGACCTGCAAGGCTTTGATAATGCGAGCATTATCGACCACCAGGTGATGACCCATCCCAATCTCAAGGCGGTCAATACGGCCAAGAATCAGGATGAGGTGAAACCTGCCAAGGGCTCGGGCGCCAAGGCAGAGAAGGGAAAACTGACCGTCACCCTGCCGCCCTATTCGTACCAGATGGTTCGGATCAAGATCTAACGACGGCTCTCGCGAGCGGGCAATTCGCTAGCAGACTGTCAGCACTATCCACCGCACGTGTGCACGAGGCGCGACCCGAAAAGTCGCGCCTCAATATATTTTGTATCATGGTTTTGGATTTGTATCACAAAGTCCATTGACAGCCCGAACCCCCTAGTTAAGTATGACTTATCACAGGGTCGAGGAGCCCTGAGAAAAGGAACGCGATGAGGCGTTCACATGGGAGGTATATCGATGGATAGACGCAGTTTTCTGATCGGTACTACGGCTGTCGGTGCGCTGATGGCGGCCGGCAATGGCCTGGCATTCGGACAGGAAGCGGAGGGCAGCGCCCCCGACCTGACGCAATTCCCGCGCAACGAGACCGTCATCGTTCACAACCCCGAAGGGGTGATCCGCAATCCCGGCTGGTTCAATCTCTGGGCCAATGGCGGCGGTGGTCTTTCGACCGGCCTGCAGCAGCTGACCGCCGACACGTTCTGGTATATCGATCCGGATGCCGGCATCGAGGGCGCCAGCGAGAACGCCATCTACTACTCGCTGGCCGAAGGCCCGTGGGAATATAACGATGACTTCTCCGAGATGACCGTGCGGCTGCGCAAGGGCATCATGTGGTCCGACGGCGTTGAGTTCACCGCCGACGACGTGGTGTTCACGGTCGAAAAGCAGGCGGCAACGCCGGGCACCGGCTGGTATGGCGCCTTCTCCACCCAGATCGAGAGCGTCACCGCCGTCGACCCCTATACCGTGCATTTCGTGCTCAAGGCCCCCAATTCGCGCTTCCACACCACCTTCTCGGTGCGCTGGAACGCGGCCTGGATCATGCCCAAGCATGTGTTCGAGGGCGTCGAGGACATCGTGGCCTTCGAGAACAACCCGCCCGTCAGCCTCGGGCCCTACACGCTGCATTCGTATGACCCGAACGGCACCTGGTATATCTGGGAAAAGCGCGCCGACTGGGACAAGACGACCATGGCGCTGGTGGGCGAGCCAAAGCCCAAATATGTCATCTACCGGAACAATATCTCGACCGACAATCGCCTGATCGAGATGCGCAACGGCAACCTGGACATGATCCACGACCTGTCGCCGGAAGGCACGTTCTCGATCGTGCAGCAGGACCCCGACGTGCAGGGCTGGTTCCCGGGCTTCCCCTATGCCCACCCCGATCCGACGCTGCCCATGGCGGTGTTCAACCTGCAGAACCCCAAGTTCCAGGACAAGCGGGTGCGCTGGGCCCTCACGCTCATGCTCGACGCGCGCGCCATGTCCATGGCGTCCTATCGCGGTGCGGCAACCCTGTCGGCCATTTCCATCCCGCCGACCGGCACGCATCCGCGCGACTACCATGCGCCGCTGCAGGACTACCTGATCAACTTCGAGCTCGACACCGGCACGCGCAAGATCAAGCCGTATGACCCCGATGTCGGCCTGCAGATCGCCGAAATGGTGCGTCCGCAGTTCGGCGACCAGGTGCCCACCGATCCCGATGCCATCCGCAATTCCTTCGGCTATGGCTGGTGGAAGACGGACGTGGCGGCCGCCGAGGAACTGCTCACCGCTGCCGGCTTCACCAAGCAGGGCAACCAGTGGATGATGCCCGACGGGTCACCCTTCACCATCAGCGTGCTGGTGCCGCAGGAAGGCGTGATCAACCGCCTCGGCGTGATGATCGCCCAGAGCTGGGCCCAGAACGGCGTGCAGGCGACGGCGGAAGTGGCCACCGACATCTGGGATCGCACCGGTGCCGGCGACTTCGAGGTGGAAATCGGCTGGGCCGTGGAAACCTATGGTGGCCACCCCGACCTCGCCTTCTTCCTCGACAGCTACCACTCGTCCTTCGTGGTCGAGCCTGGCGAAACCCAGCCCGGCCGCAACTGGATGCGCTGGAAAGATCCGCGCCTTGACGAGATCATCAACAAGGTGCGCGCCATCGACTTCAATGACCCCAAGGCGATCGAATACGGACACGAATTCGTCAAGCTCCACCTCGAGGAGATGCCGAACATTCCGATCATGTCCTACAACGTGTTCTCCATCCAGTCGAACCGGTTCTGGACCGGCTGGCCGAATGCCGAGAACCCCTACGCCAACCCGGTCACCAACTGGTCGAACGCGAAGTATATCTTCACCCAGATCAGCCCGGTCGAAGGCGCGAGCTGACGTCTTTTGGTCCTCCCAGGGGTCCGGCACAAGCCGGGCCCTCCAGAGGGACACGCCCTCCGGCGTGTCCCTCGCGCAATTGGATGTCGCCTAGCCGACATCCGAACGAATTGAGAGCACCCCCTCATCCGGCGCTTTGCGCCACCTTCTCCCCGTTGGGAGAAGAATTGGGGCGCCCTTGGTGCTCATTCCTCGCCCCATCGGGGAGAGGTGGCCCGGCAATGCCGGGTCGGTGAGGGGATGCCTGTCAACAGCGCAGTGCTCCCGGTTTGGACATTTGAGGAGTCCGGATGCACGGTTATCTGATCTTCGTCGGGAAGCGCCTGCTGCAATTGCTGGCTGTGATCTTCTTTGGCGTTTCCGCGACGTTCCTGGTGACGCATCTGTCACCGATCAACCCGGTCGAGGCGGCGTTGGGCCGCATGACGGCCAGGTCCGTTTCCAATCCCGAGGCGATCACGGCCATGCGGGCGGCGCTGACGGAGCTCTATGGCGTCGATGAACCCATCTGGAACCAGTATGTCAATTTCTGGACCCGGCTGGTCCAGGGTGATTTCGGGCCGTCGCTGCTGGCCTTCCCAACGCCGGCCATGTCGCTGGTCATGCGCGCTTTGCCCTGGACGGTGACGCTGCTGACGCTGGCCACCCTGATCACCTTTGCCATCGGCAATTTCATGGGAGGCCTGGCCGGCTATTACCAGGACAACAAGTTCCTCAAGGCTTTCGGCCTTGTCGCCATCGGCATCCAGCCGATCCCCTACTATGTCGTGGCTTTCATCATGCTGATCGTGTTCGGCTTTCTCTGGCCGGTCCTGCCCATTTCGGGCGGCTTTGCCATGAATGTCACGCCGGGCTGGAACTGGCCCTACATTTCCTCGGTCATCCAGCATGCCACCCTGCCCGCGCTGTCGCTGGTACTGGTCGGCTTCGGCGGCTGGTTCCTGGGCATGCGGGCGCTGGTCTCCAACGTGGTGACCGAAGACTATGTCACCTATGCCGAACTGGCCGGCGTCAAGCGTTCGACGATCGTTACCGGTTATGTGATGCGCAATGCGCTGGTGCCGCAGTTGACGGCGCTGGCCATGGCGCTTGGTGGCGTGTTTTCCGGCACCGTCATTACCGAGCAGGTGTTCAACTATCCCGGCCTCGGATCCCTGCTGATCGACGCCGTCAATGCCGGCGACTATTCGCTGGTGCTGGCCGTCTCCAGCGTCTCGGTGACGGCGGTCGCCCTGGCGATCTTCATCGTCGACCTGCTCTACCCGATCCTCGATCCACGCGTGCGGGCGGAGTAAGTCCATGTTTGCCGTATTCCGCGACCTCATCCGCTACAATATCGAATTTGCCATCGGCCTGTTCCTGGTCGGGGCGGTGGTGATCTTTGCCTGCCTGAGCTTTTTCTCGCCGGTCGATCCGAGCCTCATCTACACCACCATTCCGGACCAGCCGCCTTCGGCCCAGTTCTGGTTCGGCACCAATTCGCGCGGCCAGGACATGTTCTGGCAGCTCTCGGCGGCCTTCCGGAACAGCCTGACCTTCGGCCTGACCGTGGCGGTGCTCTCGCGCATCATCTCCATCGCCGTGGGCCTTACCGCGGGCTATCTGGGCGGCTGGGTCGACCGCGTGCTGATGTTCGTCAACGACATCTTCGTGGCCGTACCCATTTTCCCGGTGCTGGTGCTGTTCTACTTCGTGCTGCGCAACAACATGGACAGCCTCACCCTGGCGCTGATCATGGCCTGTTTCGGCTGGCCCTTCGACGCCCGCCTGATCCGCTCGGTGGCGCTGGGCCTCAAGCATCGCGAATTCACCCGCCACGCCGTGTTTGCCGGCATGAGCACGCGCAAGGTGCTGCTCGAAGAGCACCTGCCCTATGTCATGCCCATCGTCTTCGCGACCTTCATGAACAACATGCTGTGGTCGATCGGCCTCGAAGTGACGCTGGCCGTGCTGGGCTTCACCAATATCAACAATCCCACCATCGGCACGGCGCTCTACTGGGCGAACTCGCACTCCGCCATGGTGGTGGGCGTGTGGTGGTGGATCGCCATTCCGGTGATCCTGATGGTGCTGACCTTTATCGGCCTGTTCCTCTTAGCCATGAGCATGAACGAATATATCGACCCGCGCAGCCGGTTGCGGAGGATGGGGGCATGAGGATCTTCGAAGCCTCCACCATCACCGTACCGCCCTCGGACTTGATCCGAGGGCCGGCCGCCACCATCGCTCACGTTCGGAGTGGCCCTCGGGTCAAGCCCGAGGGCGGCTCCGCGATTGTGGACGGTACAGAGTTTGAATTTGGCCTCCGTGCCACCGTGCGTGGAGGGGCAGAAGAATGACCCAGAACAATCCGGAAATCCTCAAGGTCGAGAACCTCAAGGCCTATTACCAGATGAACTATTTCGGCGTGAGCCGGGAAGTTCGGGCGGTCGATGATATCACGGTCACGCTACGCAAGAACGAAGTCTATGGCATTGCCGGGGAGAGTTCCTCGGGCAAGACCAGCTTCATCAAGGTGCTGGCGGCGGCCATTCGCCCGCCGCTGCGGGTGGTGAGCGGCACGGCCAAATACGCGTTCAGCTCGGGGCCGATCGACGTGGCCCATGCCAGCCCCGCCGAGATCGAGGCGGTGCGCTGGAAGCACCTCTCGTACATCATGCAGGGCTCGATGAGCGTGCTCAATCCGGTGCGCCGGATCGGCAAGACCTTCCAGGATTTCGCGCAGCGGCCGCTGGGCCTGTCGGGTGCGGAATTCGAAAGCCGGGTGGTCAATCATCTGGCCCGGCTCAACCTGTCGCCCGACGTGCTCCGGGCCTATCCGCATGAGCTGTCGGGCGGCATGCGGCAGCGCGTGACCATTGGGCTGGCCACTGTCTGCCACCCCGAATTCATCATTGCCGACGAGCCGACAACGGCCCTCGACGTTGTGGTGCAGAAGGAAGTGCTGAGCCTTATCCGCGACATCCAGAAGGAGATGGGCGCCGCGGTGGTGTTCGTGACCCATGACATGAGCGTGCATGCCAATGTGGCCGACCGGGTGGGCATCATCTATGCCGGACGGCTGGTCGAGGAAGGGCCGACGCGCGAGATGTTCTTCGCGCCCAAGCATCCCTATACGGCCCACCTGGTGGCGAGCCTGCCGCGCATCGGTGACCGGCAGCAGCGACCGGCACTCGAAGGGCGTCCGCCCAACCTCGCCGATCCGCCGCCGGGATGCCGCTTCCATCCGCGCTGTCCCCTGGCCATCGACAAGTGCAAAAAGGAAACGCCGCCGATGGAACTGGTCGGCCCGGACCATCGCAGCGCCTGCTGGCGCTGGAAGGATGTCGAGCCGCTGGTCAACGTGGCCAAGCCCGCAGGAGTGATGGCATGACGACGCTTCTCGATGTGCGCGATGTCAGCAAGCGCTTCACCATGGGCGGGCTGCTGGGCCGCAAGGTGGTCAATGCCGTAATGGATGCCAGCTTCTCGCTCAGCGCCGAAAAGCCGGAAATCTTCACCATTATCGGCGAGAGCGGCTCGGGCAAGACGACGCTGGCGCGCATGATCCTCGGGCTCGAGGATCCCACGAGCGGAGAAATCCTGTTCCGCGGCAAGAAGGTGGACCGGCATGCCGGGCGCGGCGAGCGGCTCGACTTCATGAGCCATGTCCAGCCGGTTTTCCAGAACCCGTTCGAGGCGTTCAATCCCTTGAAGAAGATCGAGCGCTATCTCGACTCGACCGCGCGTCGGTTCCTCGGGACGTCGGACCAGGCGCAGGTGGATCGGGCCATGGACGAGGCGCTGCAGAAGGTCGGCCTCAGTCTGAAAGAAGTGCGGGGGCGGTTCCCGCATGAAATGAGCGGCGGACAATTGCAGCGCTGCGCCATTGCGCGGGCCCTGATCCCCAATCCGCCGCTGCTGATTGCCGACGAGCCGGTCAGCATGGTGGACGCGTCGCTGCGCATGAGCATCGTCAACCTGCTCAAGAGCCTGCGTGACGACCTCGGTGTCTCGGTCATCTACATCACCCATGACCTGGCGACGGCCTACTACATTTCCAACCGGCTGATCATCATGCAGCGCGGGCGGATCGTGGAAATGGGCGACGCGCGCACGGTGCTGGAAAACCCCGAGCATCCCTATTCGCGGCTGCTCAAGGCCTCGGTGCTCTCGACCGACGATGCGGGCGCGGGCAAGCTCGGCACCGACCCGCAGATGCTCAAGCTGGCAAGCGACAGCGTCGGTCGCGCGGGACGGCTGGTGGACAGGGCTGACGGGCGGAGCGTTCGGGTCTATGAAGGGGTATGAGCGCACCGATCTTTCGTGATCCTGTCGAGGATGGCGCGGCGGACCCGGTGGTGGTGCGCCGCGAGGGCAGCAATGAGTGGTGGATGTTCTACACCAACCGGCGCGCCTCGGCCCAGGGTCCGAAATTCACCTGGATCCATGGTTCCCCGATCGGGCTGGCGATGAGCCTGGATGGTGGCGCGAGCTGGCACTATCGCGGCACGGTTTCCGGTCTCGACGATCCGGCCGACGTGCCGGGAGGGAACACGCATTGGGCGCCGGAAGTGATCTTTGCCGAGGGGCAGTACCACATGTTCCTCAGCTATATCACCGGCGTGCCGGATGACTGGCGGGGCGTGCCGCGCACGATCACCCATTTCATCAGCAAGGACTTGATTGCCTGGGAGCGGGTCGGTCCGGTCCGGCTTTCGAGCAACCGGGTGATCGATGCCTGCGTGTTCAAGTGCCCCGATGGGGTCTGGCGAATGTGGTACAAGGACGAGGCCGCCGGATCGAGCACCTGGAGCGCGTCGAGCAACAACCTCTATGACTGGCAGATCGAGGGGCGAGTGCTGGCCGGCTCGCCCTATGGCGACCCGCATGAGGGACCCAATGTCTTCGCGCTGGGCGGCTATTACTGGCTGATCGTGGACGAATGGCATGGCCAGGGGGTCTATCGCTCGGACGATACGCGGCTCTGGGCGCGGCAGGGCATGATCGGGTCCGAGCCGGGCGCGGACCCCATGGATCACCGCTTCATCCGCCATGCCGATGTGGTCGCCTTCAAGGACCATGCGGTGATGTTCTATTTCACTCATCCCGAATGGGACGAGCGCAGCCAAAGCGAAGGGCCGCAGACGGTGGCCGCCAAGCGCACGGCCATTCACCAGGCGAAGCTCACCGTGGTGAACGGAATGCTCACATGCGAGCGCAATGTGCCCGCGGGCGTGGGGCTGCTGGGGTAACAAATCCGTGCGGACGGTCGAAATCCGGTTCCCCGGTTCGTCGTGTCTTGGAATTGAGGAGCCTCCAATGCACGATGCTTTGGCCGATGACGACCTGACCCTGTTTGCCGCCAAGGGACCGCCGCCGCTGCCGGAAGGCGGTGCGACCATCGAGCGGGATGGGGCGCGGCTATGGTTCGGTGACTATGGGAGCGGACCCGCGGTGGTGCTGCTGCATGGCGGGTTGGGCAATGCCGGCAATTTCGGGCATCAGGTACCGGCTCTGCTGGCGCGAGGGTATCGCGTCATTGCCGTGGACAGCCGCGGCCAAGGGCGCAGCAGCTGGGATGGACGTCCCTTTTCGTACGACCAGTTCGCCGAAGACCTGGTTGCGGTGCTCGACCACCTGGGCATTGCCCGTGCGGCCATTGTCGGCTGGAGCGATGGCGCCTGCACCGGGCTGGCGATGGCGCGGGCTCATAGGGAACGGGTCGCGGGCGTGTTCTACTTCGCCTGCAACGTCGATCCGACAGGCGCCTGGCCGTTCGAGATGACCGATGTCATCGGCAACTGCCTGGCGCGGCACCAGAAGGACTATGCAGCGCTGTCTCCCCAACCGGATGGGTTCGAGGCGATGAGCCAGGCCCTCCAGGTGATGCAATCGAGCCAGCCCAACTACAGCGAAGACGATCTCAAGGCGATCAACGTCCCGGTGACGGTGGCACAGGCCGAAAGGGATGAGTTCATCCGTCCCGAGCATGCCCGCTATATCGCGGCCAGTATTCCGGGGGCGCGCCATGTCCACCTGCCGGGGGTGAGCCACTTTGCGCCTGTGCAGCGCCCTGCCCTGTTCAACGCTGCAGTGCTGGATTTCCTGGCTGGGCTCGATTTCGGTGGATCGGAGCGGGCCCGCTGACGACACGGGGCTGCTGGGGTCGCTCAGGGGACGTGCTGCTCGAGGAACCGCAGGCGGATCGTGCGGCCGGCCTGATTGCCCAGGGAATTGTAGGCCACCTGATTGTAGATGTGGTTGGCGAAGGGAATACGGACCAGTTCGATATCCACCCCACCGGCGCGGGCCTTGTCGGCGAAGCCATAGACCCCATCGGAAACGACAAGGCTGTCCTTCTCTGGCGCGATGATCAAGGTCGGCGGGGCGGCTGGGGTGATGAAGTTTTCGGATGCTATGGCAGCGACGCGGTCGGGAAATTCGGAAGGCGTGCCGCCGACATAGCCCGCCATCAGCATGGCAGGCTCGAACCCGGGTATGGGAAAGCCCCGTTCGTAGATGGCGACGGGGTCGACTGCCGGATACTGCACGGCAATGGCGTCCGGTACCGGCACGGTTCCACCACAGCCGGAAATGGCTTTGCCATCGGCCGCCGCAAAGCCAATATTGATCGCCAGGTTGCCGCCGGCCGAGTCCCCCAGCAGCGCGAGCCGCGCGGGATCGCCGCCGAGCCGCCCGGCATTGGCACCGGCCCAGGCCAGTCCGCAGGTCGCGTCGGGCGTCGCCTTGTCCCATGTCGGCTTGCCTGGACCGAAGACCCGGTAATCGACGCTGATGACGAGCCAACCCTGGTCGGCAAACCAGCGCAGATCGGCCGCCGTCTCGGTCTTGGTGCCCGCCATGAAGCCGCCGCCATGGATATAGACCAGGACAGGCGCGGGCTCGGCGCCCTCGGCGGGCCGGAAAATGGCGGCCTCAAGGTTTTCGCCGTCCACCGTCGCGATTGTTTCGACCCCGTCGGGCGCGGGCTCGGTCATTGTGCCGAGCGCAAATGCCGATGCCAGGTTCACCGATCCGCCAGCAGATGCAGCCGCGGCCAGGAACTGGGCAACGATGAAACCGGCGAGGACCAGCGCGGGACCCGAAACCGCGAGGGCAAGCCGACCCATCCGCCGCGCGCCGCGCATAACGGAAAAGATCGCCAATGCGAATGCGACAAGCGCCGCGACGACGAGGTGCGGACCAAAGGTGGCCCAGAGCATGGCGCCGATCATGGCAAAACCGCTGCTCGTCGGATCGAGCATGGCGGCGATGGCGAGGACCAGTGCCGGAACCGCGAGGAGAATGGATATCAGACCGAACAGAATACCCAGCATCCTGGCCCCCTAAGCTGCCGCCAGACGTTACAGGCAGATCAGTGCAGGTGAAAGAGGGAGCAGATGATGCCGATCTGACACGCTTATTCCGGCTTCCAGCTTGGTGGCGCCTCGCGCTTGAGCGGCCCCATCAGGGTGATGTCGTCGCCGCGGCGCATGGCGATGTTCATGCGGAAGGAGTTGCCAATGCGCTCCGACCGCTCGACGAAGAGGGCGGCGATGTCAGGCGGGCAGACTTCCTCGACGGTCTCGCGGAAGAGGCGCAGCCAGCGCATGAAATGGGCGTCGCCAAGCTCGGGAATGGCCATGTGCTTGGGCATTGGACGGCCATTGTAGCGGCCGGTGCCGAGCAGCATGGAACTCCAGAAATCGGCGATCTTGCTCAGATGATCGGGCCATTCGGCATCGGGAATGACCCGATTGAAGACCGGGCCGATGACATCGTCACGGCGGGCGCGGGCATAGAATTCGTCGACCACGGTGCGGATCATGGCATCGTCGAGCCCGTCGGGCGTGTCCCAACCGATGCGATGGAGCTGGGTGCCCACGGGCGGGCGGTCATGCGGCATTGTCGATGGCCTTGATGGTATAGGAGCAGCGGCGGCCGCCGGCGACAATATGGTCGACGCGCTCAACCGTGACGTCGGGCCCCAGGACCGAGCGGAAGACTTCCAGCTCTGCTCGGCAGAAGCCCTGGCAGGCGGTGGCGGCGGCACAGATGGGACAGTGGTTTTCAACCAACAGGAGCGAGCCATCCGGCTCGGTGGTCCAGGCCGCCATGTAGCCTTCCTGGCTACGCAGATCGGCCAAGGCCGCGACGCGGGTTTCCAGATCCGGCGCGGCGGCGACTGCCGTCTCGTATGCGGCGCGGGTATCGGCCTCGCGCGCGGCAATGACGCTCTCGAGCGCATCCGCGCCCAGACGGCTGCGGATGATGTCGAGCAATTGGACGGTGAGGGCGGCGTGGGTGTCGGGGAAGCGCGCCTGCGCGGCGGGCGTGAGGCTCCAGAGCTGGGTGGGCCGACCCACGCCGGTGGACTGGCTGCGGGCTTCGACCAGCCCCTCCTCACCAAGGCGCAGAAGCTGTTGACGCGCGGCCTCGCTGGTGGTGCCGAGGTGTTCGCCCAGCACGGCAGCCGACAGCGATCCCCGCATCTTGAGGGCCATGAGGATGCGCTCGCCGGGGTTGCGCGGCGACCATGCGGTATTTTCCAAGCCTGAGCTTGACATATCTTCGGAAAGGGTTTTCAAAGCCATTGCTTGGAAATTAGCCCGGCCTGCGAAAACTTGCAAGCCGGCGCAGAAAGGACCCCGAAATGACCTTCTCGCTCCCCACCCTGCCCTATGCACAAGCTGCCCTTGCCGAACGCGGCATGAGCCAGGAAACGCTCGAGCTGCATCACGGCAAGCATCACCAGGCCTATGTGACGGCGCTCAACGGCTTTGTCGAAAAGAATGCCGACCTGCAGGGCAAGTCGCTCGAGGAGATCGTCGCGTTCGCAAATGGCAAGCCGGACCTGGCGCCTGTGTTCAACAATGCGGGCCAGCACTGGAACCATATCCATTTCTGGCAGGCGCTCTCGCCCAACGGCGGCAAGCTGCCGGGCAGGCTGGAAGCAAAGATCATCGAGGACTTCGGCTCTGTCGACGCCTTCAAGGAGAGCTTCAAGACCGCCGCGACCACCCAGTTCGGTTCGGGCTGGGCCTGGCTGGTGCTGGGCAATGACGGGAAGCTCAAGACCACCAAGACCCCGAACGGGTCGAACCCGCTGGCGACCGGCGAAGGCAAGGTGCTGCTTGGCCTCGATGTCTGGGAGCATTCCTACTATGTCGATTTCCGCAATCGCCGCCCGGACTATGTCAGCAACTTCCTCGACAGGCTGGCGAACTACGAATTCGCCGAGGCCAATCTGGGGTAGTTCGGGGACACCAACCCCCACATGACCACCCCCACCCAACCTCCCCCTGGCGAAGGGGGAGGAGTTGGCCAGTGTCCTGGGGAGGCACGGCATTGCACACGAGCAGACTTTCCGCGATGACTACCCTTATGCCCGACTTTGATCTTCCCGACAGCATGGCCATGAGGCCGCTCCGCCGGCCCACGGTCAGCGACACGGAATTTCGCGCCGCAATGTCCGGACTGGCATCGAGCGTGCATGTGGTCGCGGCACGGCGGGGCACGGAACGCGTCGGGCGAACGGCTACTTCGGTGCTCTCGCTGTCGGCGCAGCCACCGGCCATCCTGGTCTCGATCGACATTGTCAGTCGCCTCGCCGACGTGATCGCGCGGACCGGGGGCTTTTCGCTGGCCATGCTGGCCAGCACCCAGCGCGACGTGTCCGATGCCTTTGCCGGCCACGTGCCACCTGAGAAGCGGTTTTCGGTGGGAACCTGGGAGGATTGGCCATCCGGCCAGCCGCGCCTGCGTGGGGCCGTGACCAACCTCGATTGCGAGGTCATCGGGGCTATGGAAACGGGCACGCATGTGCTGTTTGCCGGCGCCATCATCGAGGCCGAAACGGACACCGCGCTCCACCCGCTTCTATGGCATCGGCATGGCTATCGTGACATGGGCGGGGTCGACTGAGGCGCAGCAAGCTGCCAGATTGGCGGTAGCGCGGGGGTGGGCAACGAATCCCTTCCCCCGGCGTTGATCCCGGATAACGGGGAAGAGCCTTGCCACGCTATTATTTCCATTATCGCACCGAGACCGCTCTGATCCGCGACGAAGCGGGCAGCGAGCATGTCAGCCTTGAGGCCGCCGAGCAGTCCGCGGCCGAGATGGGCCGCGCGATCATGGAAAAGGTGGCGGGAGAGGGCGGGGAAATGGATGCCCCGCGTTCCATCGAGATTACCGACGAGAGCGGGAAGGACCTGCTCTATGTCGTCTTCTGGGCCGGACCCAATATCGGTGATGGGCCGGCAACCCCCATCGAACCGGCCACGGTGCACTGAGCGGAGCGCCGTGAACAAAAATGGCGGCCGAGGGGCCGCCACGAACTCGTTTGGGTGCTGGTTTCTCGGGCCTAGAAGCTCATGCCGACATGCATGGTCACGGCAAATCCGACAAACAGTGCGGCGATGAGCGCCATATAGGAAGCGTACTGCGACAGCTTGGGCATGGGGCACCTGCGTTGGAACTGATCAAAGACTACCAGATCGGTAGGGTTTAACAAGTCGTAAACCTCTTCATTCCGCAGGAGAGAGGGAAACGCTTTGCCCAATTGTGACGATTTCATGAAATCGCGTGCTGCACCGCGCCATGCGCGGTTACCGCCTTTGCCGCCCTTTCCGAGGGAAGGGATGTGCGACGCAAGTGGAGGAGACAGTGTCATCCGTGGCGCCTAAAGTGGCCCTGCGAGTCACGGGGAGCACGGCATGACCACTGCAGTTGAGGCGCGTTATCTGGAAGAGGCAGAGACCAGGGCGGGAGGCAATGCGAGTTTCAGACGTTTGCTGGCGAAGGCCATCGAGGCCATCGACCCCGACGATCTGGTCAAGCAGAATCCGGATGCCCTGATCGATGCCCTGGCCACTGGCCACGCAAGGCTGATCGAAGGTCCGCTGGACCGCACGCGCGTATTCGTGACACCACCCAGGTCGGCGGGGGCGCCGATGATGCTCGATATCATCAGCCCGGACATGCCCTTCATCGTCGACAGTGCGCTGGCGGCCCTGCGCGCCGCCGGCGGCAGCATCCGGCTCTTCTCCCATCCCGTGCTGCAAGTCGCGGGCGGCGAGGTGGTGGCCGAGGGCGGCACAGCCGTCAGCATGCTGCATATCCAATCCGACCCGGTGGCAGAGCCGGAAGCGCTGGTCGAGGAGCTGCAGGCGACGCTGACCGACGTGTCGCGCGCCGTGGCCGACTGGCAGCCGATGCTGGAGCGGGTCCGGCGGGCGACGGCTGGCCTTCACGCCGTCAAGCCGGCGCAGCGCGACGAAGCCACACGCTTCGTCGAATGGCTGATCGAGCACAATTTCACCTTCCTGGGGCTCCGGGAATACCGGCTGGAGAGCGGGGAACTGGTTCCCGTTCCCGGCAGCGGGCTGGGCATTCTGCGCGACGAAACGCTCAAGGTGCTGCGCAGCGGGCCGCTCTACGTGGAAAGCACGCCGCAACTGGTCTCCTTCGTAGAGGGGCCAGATCCGCTGCTGGTGACCAAGGCGAATGTGCGGTCGCGGGTGCACCGCCGCGCGCACATGGACTATGTCGGCATCAAGCTCTTCGGCGCCACGGGCGAGGCGCAGGGCGAATTGCGGGTCGTCGGACTCTACACGGCCCAGGCGCTGGCGACGCCGCATACGGAAGTGCCGATCATCCGGCGCAAGATTGCCGACGTCATGCGCCAGTCGGGCGTCGATCCGCTGGGGCATGCGGGACGCACGCTGCTGGGGGCGCTCGACTCCTATCCGCGCGACGAACTGTTCCAGATCGACACCCAGCAACTGGCCGAATTTGCCGAGGCCATTGCCGGCCTCTACGACCGGCCGCGCGTGCGGGTGCTGCCGCGCATCGACCGGTTCGACAATTTCGTCTCCATCCTCGTCTACGTGCCGCGCGACCGCTATGACGGCAATGTGCGGGCGCGGATCACCCGCTATCTCGCCGACATCTACGAGGGGCGCGTCTCGGCCTTCTATCCGCACTTCCCCGAGGGCGACCTCGTGCGCCTGCATGTCATCATCGGCCGCAATGGCGGGCCCACGCCACGGCCGGACCGGCGCACGCTGGAGAACGGGGTCGAGGCGCTGACGCACGACTTTTCCGACATGCTGATGGCCGCCGCGCCCGACCCGTCCGGGGTCAGCGCCTGGAAACAGGCGTTTTCCGGGGCCTATCAGAGCCGCAACAGCGCCGCCGATGCGCTGGCCGACATCGCGGTCTTCGAGGGGCTGGGCGACGACGGGATTGCCATCCGGCTGGCCGCACGCAGTGGCGGCGATGGCTCGCTGGGGCTCAAGTTCTATCACGAGGGCACGGCCATTCCCCTCAGCGACCGGGTGCCGATGCTTGAGCATTTCGGCTTCCGGGTCATCGACGAGCGCACCTACACGATCGTCCCGCGAGACGGGGTCGAGCGGTACCTGCATGACATGGTGCTGGAGCTTGCCGAGGAACCCGGTCTTGACGTGCTGGCCCGCGGGCCGGCGATCGAAGCGGGGTTGATGGCGGTCTGGTCGGGTGCGGCGGAAAGCGACCAGCTCAATGCGCTGGTGACGCTTGCCGGGCTCGACTGGAGCGAGGCGGCGCTGCTGCGGGCCCTGTCGCGCTACCTGCGGCAGGTGGGGACCTCCTATTCGCAGCGCTATATCGCGCAGGTCATGGTGACCCAGCGCGCAGCAGCCCGGGCGCTGGTGGCACTGTTTGCGGCCCTGCACGACCCGGCGGTCGGGGACCGGGATGGTGCTGCGGAAGCGGCGCGGTCGGCGATAGCTGCGGCGCTCGAAACGATCTCGTCACTGGACGAAGACACGATCGTGCGGCGGTTCCAGAATCTCATCGAAGCGTCGCTGCGCACCAATGCCTGGCAGCGCGATGCCGAGGGCAATCGCCGGCCAGCACTGGCCATCAAGTTCGACAGCTCCAAGGTCGAAGGCATGGCTGCCCC
>CAMLKN010000019.1 GCA_946480655.1 uncultured Devosia sp.
CGAGACCGGCCCGCATGACCAGCGTCTGGGTCACCGTGAACCAGGTTTCGGGCAGGGCTGCCGCTTCGACCAGGCTCCAGCCTTCAGGCACCGGCAGGACCTGGCCGAAAGGCACGGCCACATATTCGGCATAGCCGCCGCCATTGCAGAGCGCCATGACCCGGTCGCCGAGACTGAACCCGGAGACTGCCTCGCCCATGGCCACGATCTCGCCCGCCACCTCAAGCCCGGGCAGGGGTGAGGCGTCCGGGGGCGGTGCGTAGAGGCCGCGACGCTGTGCCAGGTCGGGTCCGTTTATCCCCGCCGCCGCGACGCGGATCAGCACGTCGCCGGGACCCGGCTGCGGGACGGGGGCCGCGATGGGCGTCAGGACTTCGGGGCCGCCCGGGTTGGAAATGGCGATGGCCGTCATCGTGTCTGGAATGGTCATGCCTCATGCTGGCGCAAGCCCGCTTGCCCGGCAAGGGGACTGGGCTAAACTCGGATCGAAGACAACAAGGAGCCAGGACAATGGACGAGGAAGATCGCAAGCGCCCGACAACGCATGAGCTGGGCATGAATCTGGACAGCCTGTCGGTGATCGAGCTGGAGGAGCGGATCGGCCTCCTCGAAACCGAGATTGCCCGCCTGCGCGCGGCCATCGCCGCCAAGGGCGACTCGCGCAAGGCAGCGGAAGCGGCGTTCAAGTTCTGACACGGCGCAAATGTGATGGCACCGGAAGTGGTGCATCGGCATTGCATCACCTGAGCGCTGTTAGTGTTAACAGTGTGTTATCATTCTCGATCGGCGCCGGGGCGGCTAGTCTGTCCCAATTGTCGAGGGGGGAATTGCGGAATGGACTGGAACCTGTTGGGCGTTGCCTTGCTGCTCACATTGAGCGGGCTCTATTTCCTCGAGTCCGAAGCGGCCAAGGCGCCGTTGCAGGAATTGCCGCGGCTCGTTCTACAACCGGCGCGTACGGCGCTCGAACGCGCCTGGCACACCGAGCCCTTGCAGGTTTTCATGCGGCAATTGCTGGCCGCACGCCAGCGGCGCTCCAACCTTTGGCTTATGGACAAAGGCCGGTTCTAGTCTCATTGCCTATCTATCCGAGGAGGAGTTGGACATGGTGCGACAGGACGATCTTATTCTCGAGGGTGTCAATGCCAGCGAAGTGGCCTCGCTGCGCGCCTTGGACAAGGGAGACGTGAGCGCGGCGCGTCGGGACATCGCACCGCTCCATGCCAAGGGTTGGGTTGAACTGTTCGGCGACGACCCCATCATCACCCTGACCGGTCGTGCTCTGCTCGAACGCCAGGCCGCGCGGTTGCGCTGAAGTCAATATTCAGGGTTAAGAATTCGCTGCCTGTTAAGCTCGAATTAATCTTTGGGCGGTAACTTGTCATTATTCAGATTGTTCTGGATTTTTCAGAGTGGTTTCTCCCTCTGTTTGACGCCTCCCTGTTAACTTCGAGAGCTGCATCACTGCGGCTCTTTTTCTTTTTGGGCCCTGGACTTGCGGGGCTCAGCCTCGATCACAAAATTAACAATACCGGGACCCATTGAGTGACCCTGCGGCCATATCGGGCTAGCATGATCCCATCGGAGGAATCCCACTTGGCTGATAGCGGCGAAACCAGGCAGGCCATTGCGATCGGACCGCGTATCGTGGCGTCGAGCGGCTTCGATGCGCTCTATCGCGAGGGTATGGGCCTGATTGAGGCCGTCGCCGCCTATCTCGATGCAGAAGGGCGGGTCGAAAGCCGCATGCTGCCGCGCGAGGCTGGCTTCCTCTACGCCACCGAATCCATGCGCCTGACCACGCGCCTGATGCAACTGGCTTCCTGGCTGCTGTTGCAGCGGGCCGTCAACGAGGGCGAGATCTCCCGCGACAATGCCCGCTCGGAAAAGGAGAAGGTAAAATTCTCCGCCACGCCATCTCAGCGCGGTGGGCCGGGCTACGATGACCTGCCGCAGACGCTGCGTGACTTCATCGACAAGGGCGATCGGCTGTTCGAGCGGGTGATGCAGCTCGACGCGCTGGAAAAGGGTGACTTGCCGGACGTGACGCCCGGCCTTGCCAATGGCGTTGCCGACCAGCTCTCCCGCCTCAAGGCCGCTTTCGCGCGGCCGATGTAACTAGCCCTTCAATCCTTCCAGCCCCGGTGCGGTGCGGCTGAGCACGATTTCGGTGATGTCGTATTGCGCCACGCCGGCAGTGACGAACGGGTCGGTGGCGGCCAGCGCCTCGAGTTCGGCCCGCTCACCATGGGCGAGGATGACGCCACCGGTGCGGGGTTCCTTGCGGCCGGAGGCGAGGAACAGGCCTTCGTCATAGCCCATGGCGACCCAGGCCATATGCGGCGCGATATGCTTGTCCACCTCGTTGAGGGGAGCGGTGTAGGTCAGCGACAGGATGAACATGGCATGCTCCGGGCAAGACAAAGCCCGGCGCGAGGGCCGGGCTTTGAAAATCTTCCAGACAGGGTGGCTTAGATGCCGAGACCCTTGAAGCGCTCCTTGAAGCGCGAGACGCGACCGCCGCGGTCCATCAGCTGGCCCGAGCCGCCGGTCCAGGCGGGATGGGTCTTGGGGTCGATGTCGAGCTGCAGCGTGTCGCCTTCCTTGCCCCAGGTCGAGCGGGTCTGGTAGGTGGTGCCGTCGGTCATGACCACGTTGATGGTGTGGTAGTCGGGATGGATGTCGGTCTTCATCTCTTGCCTCAAATCAAACGGGCGCCGCGGCGCCCGGAGAGCATCAATCTGGTGTTGGGCGGCTTCCTACAGCAGAAGATCGGGTTCTGCAAGGGCGCAGAGCGCTTTGGCGTGAACAACTGGCGCGGCAATATGGATGGTCCGCTTGCGGTTGCGGGTCCGGGCGCCTGCCCCTATATGGGTGCGATTGCTGGCAAGCGCCGGCCCACCAGCACAAGCGGCGCGTTCCAGCCATGACAGACCAGGCCGTTTCGGCAGCAACGGACCCCGACAAGATCGTCTCCGAAGTCAAGGCGGCGCCGCGCCAGTTGCAGCCGCTGCGCCGGCTCCTGCCTTTCCTGCTGCGCTATCCGTTGCGCCTGTCGCTGACCATTCTCTTCCTGCTTGTCTCGGCCATTTCCTCGCTCGCCATCCCGGCGGTCCTTGGCGGGGCGATCGACGAAGGCTTCGTTGCCCAGAATATCGACATGGTGGGCCAGTATGGCTGGCTGATCATCGGCATTGCCGCCATCATGGCCGTGGCCAGCGGTGCGCGCTTCTATTTCATTTCGGTCATCGGTGAGCGCGTCGTGGCCGATCTCCGGCAGGCGGTATTCTCGCATCTGCTGCGGCTCGAAACCCGCTATTTCGATACGCACCGCGTGGGCGAACTAACCAGCCGGCTCAATGGCGACACGGTTTCCATCCGCAATGCAGTGGGCTCGAGCTTCTCGCTGGCCTTGCGCTCGATGGTCACGATCATCGGCGCGCTGACCATGATGGTCCTCACCAGCCCGGTACTGACCCTGGGCGTAGTCGTGGCGCTGCCCGCCATTCTCATTCCGGTCATGGTCTATGCCCGGCGCCTGCGCGGCATGTCGCGCAAGACCCAGGATGCGCTGGCTGATCTTTCCGCCATGGCCACCGAGATGCTGGGGGCCAACCGCACGGTCAAGGCCTTTACCCAGGAAGATGTGCAGTCGGCCCATTACAGCGTCAGCAGCGAAACCAGCTACCGGGCCGAGGTCAAGCGCCTCGGCGCCCGGGCTGTGCTGGTGGCGCTGGTGATTTTCCTCGGCACGGCAGCGCTTGTCGGCCTTGTCTGGTGGGGCGCGCGCTCGGTGTTCGAAGGCTCGGTGACGGCCGGGCAGCTGGCGCAGTTCCTGGTGTATGCTCTCATGGCTTCGGGCGCCCTCACCAATGTGTCGGAAGTCCTCGGCAACCTGCAAAGCGTGGCCGGGGCGACCGAGCGGCTGACCGAAATCCTCGATACCGATGCCGAAATCGTCGATCCGGCGCGGCCCAGGGCGCTGCCCATGCCGCCGCTTGGCACCGTGGCCTTCGACGCCGTGACCTTTTCCTATCAAGGGGCGGGTGGCGATCCCGTGCTGCGCGATGTCAGCTTTGCCGTGGGCAAGGGCCAGACCGTGGCGCTGGTCGGGCCGTCAGGCTCGGGCAAGTCGACGACGCTGTCGCTGCTGCAGCGCTTCTACGATGTCACGGCTGGCACGATTCTCGTCGACGGGATCGATATTCGCGATGTCACCCTTGCCGATCTCCGGCAGCGTTTCGCCTATGTCGAGCAGGAGCCGATCATCTTTGCCGGCACCATTGCCGAGAACATCCGCTTCGGCAAACCCGATGCCTCCATGGACGAGGTGGTCGCGGCGGCCAAGGCAGCGCTGGTCGACGATTTCGTGGGCGACCTGCCCAAGGGCTATGACACTGTGGTGGGCGAGCGGGGCGTGATGCTCTCCGGCGGGCAGAAGCAGCGGTTGGCCATTGCCCGCGCCATTCTGAAGAACGCCCCCATTCTGCTGCTCGACGAGGCGACTTCGGCGCTCGATGCGCAGTCCGAGCGGCTGGTGCAGACCGCGCTCGAACACCTCATGGAAGGCCGCACCACGCTGGTCATCGCCCACCGCCTCGCCACTATCCGCGACGCCGATACGATCCTGGTGCTCGATGGCGGCCAGATCATCGACCAGGGCACGCATGACGAACTGGTGGCCAAGGGCGGACGGTACGCGGAACTCGCCAAGCTGCAGTTCCGGCTGGACGAGGTGGGCTAGGGAGCGCGTAGGCCGCCCTCGTCCTTCGAGGCCGCTTCGCGGCACCTCAGGATGAGGGCCGTGGATGGATCAAGCTTGCCGTAGCCCTCATGGTGAGGTGCGAAGCGAAGCCTCGAACCGCGAGGGCGAGAGGTTCAGCCCAGGCACAGTTCCACCAGATCCCACAGCCGCTCCCGCCCCAGGATCAGCAGCCAGGGTGTTTCGTCCCTGGGGACGATTTCCACGCGCCCGCCGGTGCCCTCATTGGACGTGCCCAGGCGGCCCGCAGGATCGAGCAGCAGGTCATTCATCGGATAGAAGAGGCCCTTGGTGCGCTCGAAGACGATCGGCACCAGCGGATGCACCGAAATGCGTTCCTTGTGCGCGGCGTCGAAGGCGAAAGGTCCGGACACGGCGAGGGCCACGTCGGTCTCGTCGACGAGAATGACGCGCCGGCTCTGCGCCACTTCGTGCAGGGCGCTGAGTGCGGCCAGCGTATGGTCGAGCCTTTTGCCCGTCATGCCCAGCGCCAGCGTCACCGGGGCGCTGGTGGAGTAGAGCGCCTTCTGGAAGTCGGTGGTGATCTGCTCGGGGATATGGATGACGCGCGTGCGTTGCTCCCAGCCACCCCGGTCCTCAATCGAATCAAGGTCACCCAGGATGGCCTCGGGCACGAGGCCTGCCGCCCCGATGGCATTGCCGCCGCCATCGGCGCCCACGAGAGCGACGCCATGCGCCACGAGCTCGTGCAGAAGCGCGATATCGGTGGTACCGCCGCCGACAATGGCGAGGGGGCGATCAAAGCTCAGCAGGGTCTTTTCAGTAGACTGAATGGGGGATTGCACTCTGGGTTTTCTCTCAATATGGTCCGCACCGTCTCGCTGGGGTGTTCCGGTTGCCGCCGGAGCTGAGAGTTACCCATAGAACCTGAACCAGGTCATGCTGGCGGAGGAAGTTCGAGATGGCAAGGGTGCCCTCGCGCGTCCTTTACCATTGACACATCCCTTCTCCCATGACCGCAACTGATTGAAGGGATGACCAAAGATGGTCAAGTTTTCCTCCATCGCGCTTGCGGTCCTTCTTGCCGGATTGTCCGGCAGTGCCATCGCACAGGACAAGCCGACGCTCACCATCTACACCTATGACGGCTTTGCCTCCGAATGGGGCCCGGGCGTGCCCTTGAAGGAAGGCTTCGAGGCCACCTGCAACTGCACCGTCAACTGGGTGGCCGCCGACAGTTCCATCGGCATCCTGCGCAAGGCGCAGCTCGAAGGCGAAAGCACCGAGGCCGATATCCTGTTGGGCCTCGATACGGCCATTGCCGGGGAAGCCCGCGAAACCGGCCTGTTTGCCGATCATGGGCTCGATCTTTCCGCCCTCGCGCTGCCTGCCGAATGGACCGATGCGCAATTCGTGCCCTTCGACTATTCGCATTTCGCCTTCATGCATGACACCGACACGATGCCGGTGCCACCGGCCTCGTTCGAAGAGCTGATCGCGCTCAATGATGACATCAAGATCGCCATCCAGGATCCGCGTTCTGCCACGCCGGGCCTCGGGCTGCTGCTGTGGGTCAAGGCGGCCTATGGCGATCGCGCACCCGAAATCTGGGCCGGTCTCAAGCCGCATATCCTGACCATCACCCGCGAATGGAGCGAGAGCTACGCCCTGTTCCTCGACGGGGAGGCGGACATGGTGCTGTCCTACACGACCTCGCCCGCCTACCACATCTTCGATGGCGACGATCACACCATCAAGGCGGCGATGTTCTCGGAAGGCCATTTCCCGCAGATCGAAGTGGCGGGGATCCTCAAATCCTCCGACCAGCAGGATCTCGCCCGCGACTTTCTCGCCTACCTGACCTCGGTCGAGGGCCAGAAGGTCATTCCGACGACCAACTGGATGTTCCCGGTCGTCGACCTTGGCGCCGAGCTCGATGCGTCCTTTGAGGGCCTGCCGCAGCCGGACAAGACCCTGACCCTCGACGAAGCCGAGATCACCGCCAATTCCTCAGCCTGGATCGAGGAAATGCTGGCGGCGGTGCAGTAGGGCTGGATTGGTGCAGACATCCCCCTCATCCGGCGCTGCGCGCCACCTTCTCCCCGAGGGGGAGAAGAATGGGCCGGTGCTCGCCTCTTGTTCCTCTCCCCCTCGGGGAGAGGTGGCTCGGCGAAGCCGGGCCGGTGAGGGGGATGCCGGAGATGGGCTCCAATGCTGATCCTTCCCCGTCGCCCCCTACGCGTCGCCTTGGCAGCCGCACTCACCCTCGCCATTGCGGCCCTGATCGCCGCGGTGCTTTGGGCCATCCTCGATGCGGCCATCGACAATGGCGGCGCCTCGCGCATCGATATTGCGCATCTGCTGCGCATGACGGCGCTGCAGGCGGGGCTCACCATGGTGCTCTCGCTCCTTGTCGGCACGGCTTTGGCCTGGGCGCTCAACCGGCTCAGGTTTCCCGGTCGCGATCTGGTCGTGGGGCTCTTTGCCGCGGCCATTGTCACGCCCGGCATGGTGGTGGCCTTTGGTCTCCTCTCCATCTGGGGTCGCAATGGCTGGATCAACCAGGTCGCCGGGTGGTTTGGATTGAGCTTCGATAGTCCCGCCTATGGCCTGTCCGGCATTCTGATTGCCCATGTCGTGCTCGACGGGGCCTTTGCCGCGCGCATCCTTCTGGCCCGGCTCGATGCCATTCCGCATGCCCGTCTCAAGGTCGGGCAGTCGCTGGCGCTTTCGGCCTGGCAGCGCTTCGTGCTGATCGACTGGCCCGCCATGCGCGGCAGTTTGCCGGGTCTGGGCGCGATCATCTTTCTTCTCGCCTTCACCAGCTTTCCCATCGTGCTGCTGCTGGGGGGCGGACCGGCCAACCAGACGCTGGAAGTGGCGATCTACACCGCCGTGCGGCTCGACTTCGATCTTGTGGGCGCGGTGCGGCTGGCGGTGACGCAGATCGTTATCTGTGCGGTGGTCATCCTTCTCTCCTCGGCTTTTTCGCCCATCCCTTCCGCCCTGGCGCGCTCGGCACAACCTACCTGGCGCGACAGCGGGCCGGCGCAGGCACTGCAATGGCTGGTGCTGGGGCTGGCCGTGCTGGGCTTCGCCTTGCCGCTGGTTTCGGTGCTCTACGACGGGCTTGCGAGCGGTCTCATGCGTGTGCTCCAACAAGCCAGCTTCTGGCGCGCCACGCTTACCAGCGTCATCATCGGCTCGGCTTCGGCGCTGCTGACGCTTGCTTTGGCCCTGGCGCTGGCACTGGGCCGCAGCGCTGCGCATAACCCGGTGAGCCGCACGCTTCTGGGCGTGCCGGCCTATGCTTATCTCGCGGTGCCGGCCGTCGTCTTGTCGCTGGGCTTCTTCCTGCTCGTGCGGGCCCTGGGCGTGCCGACGGGGGCCGCGGCCCCCGTGGTCGTGGTCGTTGCCAATAGTCTCCTGTCACTGCCCTTTGCCATGGCGACGCTGGGTCCACCGCTCGATGCGGTTCTGCGCTCTCGTGGCAAGCTCATCCGCGCGCTTGGGCTTTCGGGCTGGCAGCAGTTCCTGGCGATCGAGTACCCGCTGCTCGGGCGCGACATCGGCCTGATGCTGGCGCTGGCCTTCTGCTTCTCGCTGGGCGACCTGGGGGTGATTGCCCTCTTTGGCACCCAGGATTTCCAGACCCTGCCGCTGATGATGTATCGCGCGCTCGGCTCCTACAAATCCAACGATGCGGCGGCCATTGCCGCGCTCCTCCTGATCTTCACCATTGCCGCCTTTGTCGGCCTGCCGCGCCTTGTCGAAAGGATCGCCCATGCTCCGCGCCGATGACCTGGTCTTTGCTCATCCCGGACAGGCCGTGCCGTATCGCTTCACCCTCGAAGCCCTGCCCGGCGCCGTGACCGCCATTTCCGGCGCCAGTGGATCGGGCAAGTCGACCTTGCTCGATCTCCTCGCCGGGTTCCTCCGCCCGACGACCGGCAGCCTCACGCTTGATGGCGCAGATTTGCTTGCCTTGCCCCCAGAGACACGTCCGGTCTCGCTGCTCTTGCAGTCGGACAACCTGTTCGAACACCTGAGTGCCGAGGAAAACGCGGCGCTGGGTTTACCGAGGGGTACCACCAAGCAGGAGGGACATCGTCGGGTTGCGGAGGCGCTGGCCGAAGTCGGCCTTGCCGGTTTCGAGCAGCGATTGGCCGGCAACCTTTCGGGAGGTCAGAAACAACGCGTGGCGCTGGCGCGTACCCTGCTGCGAAATCGTCCTGTCCTGCTGCTCGACGAGCCGTTTTCGGCGCTGGACGACGAAACGCGGCAGACGACGCGGGCGCTCGTCGGCGACCTCACCCGGCGCCACCATTGGCACACGGTGCTGGTCAGTCATCACGCTGATGACATCGCGGCTCTGGCTGAGGCGCACTATCGCATTGTCGAGGGGCATCTGGAGCGCGTGTAGCGCTCCAAAGCCTATTGCGCCCAGGCCGCCAGCACGGTGTCGAACAGGGCCTGCGCCTCCTCGTCCTTTTCGAGGGTCAGGATGGCATTGCGGCCGGTGCCGTAGACAATGGCGAGATCGAGCCAGCGACGGGTGTCGAGCAGGTCGGTATTGGCGGCCAGGTCGTCTGGCGAGGCGCTGAGCGCGAACAGGAAGGAATTCCCCACCACGCGCGCAGCTGCACCCGCCAGGGCGGTTCCGGGCACCAGTTCCTCGTCCTTGAGCAGCACCCCGGCCAAGGTCGCGATCGAGCCGCCGATAAACGTATCGGGCACGTCGAAGGTGATTTCCATCAGGTGGCTGGCCGGCAGAACCGGATCGTTGTTCTTGCGGATGATGATGGAGACGCCCAGGTTCCGGGCCGGAATGCTGGCCTGGCCAAGCAGGGTCGGCAGCCCGATCTCGTCCGTGCCCTGGCTCCACTCCACCGTGCCCGAGAAGGGCACGGCGCCGCCCTGGCCATTGGGCGAGGCTTCAAGCAGCAGGGACTGGTTGCCGGCGAGGTCGGCGGGGTCGACACTGGCTGCCGGATCCTCGGTGGCAGCGATCGAGGTGTCTTCGCCCGAGAGGCGCTCCTCGGTCTTGACCTCGCCATCGATGGAGGGGAGCACGGTCTCAGTTCCGGTCGGGGTCACCGGTTCCGGAGTCGGTTCGAGCCGGTCTTCGGTCACTTCCAGGGCACTGGTCGGCTCGGTCGCGGCGGTGGTGGCGGTATTGCCGGGGCCGGTTGCACTATCCCCGGTACTGGGGGCAACCGGCGTCGTGCTGTCCATGGTGGGTGTCGTGGCCGGTTCGGTCGTTGTCGTGGGTTCGGTCACGGCCACCTGGCCCTGGCCGAACATCTGGTCGAGGTCGACATAGCCTTCGCGCCAGGCCCAGAAACCGGCGCCGCCGACGCCCACGAGCAGCAGGGCAAAGACAATGAGGAAGATGGTGAGACCGGCGCCCGAGCGCCGTTCGGCACCCGCAGGGGCAAAGCCGGCGTCTTCATCCGGGTCATGGGCGCTGTCACCGGCCGGGGCGGGAAGGTCCGGAAGCGGCTCGGTGGCCTCGCCACGCGCTTCGCGGTCCAGCGTCTCGATGGCGCGCTCGATGGCGCCTTCCGCCTCGCGCGCATCGTCCTGCTCGACCTCAACCTCGCGCACGCTGGAAAGTGCGGTGTCAACCGGCAGGGGCGGCTCGATGACGACCGGTTCGCTCACGATCGGCTGGCTGGCGAGGGCCGTGCTGCCCAGCATGGGCTCGATACGCGGTGCCAGGGCGGCGGCCCCTGAAGAAGCCGCCATCGGCATGGGCTGCACTTCGCTCTTGCGCGAGAAGAAAGAGGGTCGCGTTGGCGCTGCTGCGGGCGCGACGGGGGCCGGTGCCGGCTTTTCGGCCTTGGGCTCGACCGGCATGGCCGCCGGTTCGGCGGGCCTGTCGTTGACCTCGACGGTGACGCCGCTCGTCTCGGCCGCTTCAGCGATGATGTCTTCGATGGAGGTCTGTGCCGCCCTGGGCGCGGCGTGAGCCTCTGCCGGCTTGACCTCCTCGGGCTTTGCGGCCGGGGCGTGCCAGACGATAGGAGCCGGCTTTTCTTCGGGCACTTCGACAGCTGCAGCCCGGGGAGCCGCTTCCGGAACGGCTGGGGCGGGGGCCGGCGGGGGGGCTGATTGCACGGGTTGCGGTGCCGGCCGGGGCGCGGTCGGGGCGGGGCGGGGCGCAGCGGCGATCGTTGGGGCAGGGCGGGCGGCCAGGGCACTTTCGCGCCCCAGGCTGATGACGGCTTCGCTGGCTTCCTGTTCGACCTGGCGGATGCAGTCTTCGAGCTGCAAGCGGTGCTGGGTGATGTCGCGCGCCGGCAACGGGGGTTGAATGGCACGCAACTGACCCACCAGGGCGGAACGTGCCTTCTCATAGACCGCGCGCCGCGCGGCCCCGTTATTCTCCGGCAGCGCCGAGATCGCCCGACGCAACAGCTCCTTGTAATCCGCCATGGGCTACTTGGTACTCACTCTGACAGCGCAGTCTTGTATCAAAATTTCTCAGTCTTGGAATGGGTCAACCACAAGGATGGTATCCGCCCGTTCGGGGCTGGTGGACAAGAGGGCAACCGGCGCGCCGATCAGTTCCTCGATGTAACGCACATATTTCACCGCCTGCGCCGGCAATTCGGCCCATGAGCGCGCCCCGGCCGTGGTTTCCGACCACCCCTCGAGCGTCTCGTAGATCGGCTTAACGCGGGCCTGTGCTCCCATTGAGGCAGGCAGATAATCAATGCGTGATCCATCGAGCTCATAGCCCACGCAGACCTTGATCTCCTTGAGGCCATCGAGCACGTCGAGCTTGGTCAGCGCAATGCCGGTGATGCCCGAGGTCTTGACCGTCTGGCGCACCAGCACCGCATCGAACCAGCCACAGCGGCGCGGCCGGCCGGTATTGACGCCCACTTCGCGCCCGACCGTCGCCAGGTGCCGGCCGATCTCGTCGTCCAGTTCACACGGGAAGGGGCCTTCGCCGACGCGGGTCGTATAGGCCTTGGTGATGCCCAGCACATAGCCGATGGCGGTGGGCCCGAGGCCTGAACCGGCCGCGGCCTGGCCGGCCACGGTGTTGGACGAGGTCACGAAGGGATACGTGCCGTGATCGTTGTCGAGCAGGGCGCCCTGTGCGCCTTCGAAGAGGATGCGCGCGCCGGCCTTGCGCTTGTCTTCGAGCACGCGCCAGACCTGGTCCATGAAGGGGAGGATTTCGGCAGCGATGGAGGTCAGTTCATCGTAGATCGTCTGGGCGGAAATTTCGCCCAGGCCCATGCCGCGGCGCAGCGCATTGTGGTGGGTCAGCAGCCGCTCGATCTTGGGCATGAGCGTATCGGGTTCACTGAGGTCCACCAGGCGGATAGCGCGGCGCCCGACCTTGTCCTCATAGGCCGGGCCGATGCCGCGCCGGGTGGTGCCGATCTTGAGACCGGAATTGGCATCCTCGCGGATGCCGTCGAGTTCGCGGTGCAGCGAGAGGATCAGCGGGGCGTTGTCGGCAATCCGCAGCACCTCAGGAGTGATCTTGACGCCCTGGCCGCGCAGCTTGGCCATTTCCTGGACGAAATGGTGCGGATCAACGACAACGCCATTGCCGATCACCGAGAGCTTGCCCTGGACCAGGCCCGAGGGCAGCAGCGCCAGCTTGTAGCTCACCCCGTCGATGACCAGCGTGTGGCCGGCATTGTGGCCACCATGGAAGCGCACGACGACGTCGGCGCGCTCCGAAAGCCAGTCCACGATCTTGCCCTTGCCCTCGTCGCCCCATTGCGAGCCGACGACAACCACATTCGCCATATTTCAGTCTTCCCCAAGAAAGGCACAATAAGTGGTCCCGCCGAGCGGCCGGGTCCCACGATGATTGGACGTCTGTCCCCCCGGCCACCTTTGTCGGGTTTGATTGCGGCCGAATAACTGATAAGTCCGATTGTCCTTACATCACCCGGACGACGATGACAAAGCCGCAACACCCGCAAAGTAGCGGCATTTTCGCCCGCGTGCTGGATCAACCCTATCTGCTGCTGGTTCTGGCGCCGCTATTCTGGGGTGGCAATGTCGTGGCCGCCAAGCTCGTGGTTGGGGAAATCGACCCCTTCCTGCTTCTCGCCTGCCGCTGCGTGCTGGCCACCACTTTCATCCTGCCCTTTGCCTGGCGGCATCTGAAACGGGACTGGGCAGTGGTGCGCAAGACCTGGCCGGTGCTGATGGCCTATGGCGTGGTCGGCTATGCGCTGTTCAACGCCTTTCTCTACATCGGCCTCAAATATACGACCGCGGTCAATTCGGCCATCGAGCAGGCCTCGTTGCCCATGCTGATCCTGGGCGCCAATTTCATCGTCTTCCGCGTGCGCGCCCGGCTCATCCAGATCATCGGCGTCATCCTCGCCATTGCTGGCGTCATCCTCACCGCCACCCATGGCGACCCGTCGCGGCTTTTGACCATGGATATCAATATCGGCGACGGCTTCGTCATCCTGGCGTGCCTGGCCTATACGGCCTATACGCTGGCGCTGCGCTTCCGCCCGCAGGTCGATATGATGAGCTTCATGGCCGTCAGCTTTGCCGGTGCGGCGATCAGTGCCGTCATCATGCTGGCCCTGTTTGGCGGCGGGCTGGGGCAGTTGGCCACACTCTCCGATGCCTCACTCACCGTCTGGGCGGTCATCGCCTATGTGGCGATCTTCCCGTCCATGTTCAGCCAGGTCGCCTATGCGCGCGGTGTCGAACTAGTGGGGGCCAACCGCGCCGCGCCCAGCCACAACCTCATTCCGGTCTTCGGCACGCTGGGCTCGGTGATCATCCTGGGCGAGAGCCTGCAACCCTACCATTTCGTGGCGGCCGGCATCATCATCTCAGGCATCGTGCTGGCGGAATGGGCGGCACGGCGGGGTAGGTAGTCCCCCGTAGTTGCGCATGCCAGCATGGCGTGTTCACTCATTGTTCCACGAGCGAGTGAGGAGCAAAGCACCATGTCGATGGAGGTCTATGTCTTTTCTGACAGGCAACTGGGCTCGATTGCCGAATGGCAGGTTGCGATCGAGGCAGACGGCTTCGACATCAGGCTTGATGCTTCAAGAGCGTTTGCCGATCTCTCCGGATTCCTGCCGGTCGTCATCGAGGGCAGGCCAGCTGGTTTTGAATGCGACCACTTCGAAGCCGGTTCGATGATCGATGAACTCACTGAGGAGGGATTTCCGGTGGAGCACCGCTGGAAACACCTTCTGGTGTTCCGGTTTGGCGGCAATTACGACGAAGGCGTCGCGGCTGCGGTGGCCGCTGCAGTCTACGCGCGGTCAACCGACGGCATTCTCTTCGACTGCGAAGATGGCCAGTTTTGCGGTCCGGAGGCCGCGGCGGACTATGCCCGACGGGCGGCGGACCCGGTGGCGCGGGAGAATTTCGAGCGCGCCCTGGCAGAGATCATGGCGAACTGGCCAAGGCAACTGCCGCCGACCTGACCCATGACTTTAGGGCAGGGTATGACCTGCGACGCGGAACAGGCGGTACCACTCTTCCCGCGTCAGCGGCACGGATGAGCCGGCAGCGCATTCCTCGACGCGGGACGGCTTGGTCGTCCCCAGTACAACCTGGATATTGGCCGGGTGACGGGTAATCCAGGCCACCGCAATGCCGGTGGGCGTCACGCCGTACTTGGCGGCGAGTTCATCCAATGCGTCGTTGAGCTCGGGATAGTCCTCGCGGTCGCCGACAAAGACACCATCGAAGAAACCCTTCTGGAAGGGCGACCAGGCCTGCAGCATCATGCCCTTAAGACGCGAATAGTCGAGCAGGCCATTGTCGCGGCTGATCGACTGGTCGAGGCCATTCATGTTGGCGGCCACGCCCTGGGCAAAGAGATTGGCGTGGGTGATGCTGAGCTGCACCTGGTTGAACAGCAGGGGCTGGGTGACGGCGGTCTTGAGCAGTTCGATCTGCCCGGGCGTGTGGTTGGAGACACCGAACTGGCGGACCTTGCCGGAGGCTGCCAGCTTGTCGAAAGCGGCGGCGACGTCTTCGGGTTCGACCAGGGTGTCCGGCCGATGCAGCAGCAGGACGTCGAGATAGTCGGTGCGCAGCGCCGCGAGCGATTCATCGACAGTCTGCAGGATGTGCTCGGACGAGAAGTCGAAGAAACCCTTGCGGATGCCCACCTTGGACTGGATCAGGATCTTGTCGCGCTCGGCCGGGCTCAAGGTGACGGCCGCGCCGAAACGCTCCTCGCAGAGATGCCTTGTGCCCCCATAGATATCGGCATGATCGAAGACGGTGACGCCGGCGTCACGGGCCGTTCCGAACAGAGCCTGGATCTCGCTGTCGCTCATCTTGGCGATGCGCATGAGGCCGAGCACGACGCTGGACACATTGAGATCGGTATGGGGGACCTGGTAGGTCTTCATCGGAGCCTCGGGTTTTTGCTGGGGTCGCCGGGAGCGGCGCAGAAAGGACCCTGAGTCTAGCCCGCAGAAAGACCAAAAAGAAGACCCCGCAGGCAGGGCCGGCGGGGTCTGTGCTTGACGTTTGTCGTTGCGGCTGATCAGAAATTCAGCGCCTTGGCCTGCTTGACGCCCTCGAGCTTGGCGATCTGGCCGAGCTGGTCTTCGGTCAGGGTGCCGTCGATGGAGACAAGCGCGATGGCGTCTCCGCCCACTTCGGCGCGGCCGAGGTTGAAGTTGGCGATGTTGATGTTGAGCGCGCCCAGGGTGGTGCCAAGGCGGCCGATATGGCCGGGCTTGTCCTCGTTGGTGACATAGAGCATGTGCGGGGTGATCTCCGCTTCCATGTTGATGTCCTTGACCTGGATGATGCGCGGCTTGCCGTTGGCGAACAGCGTACCGGCAACGCCGCGGGTCTGGCGCTCGGTGGTGACGGTCAGACGGATATAGCCCTCATAGGCGCCCTGCTGATCGCGGGTCGTGGTTTCCACCACGATTCCGCGATCCTTGGCGATCTGCGGGGCCGAGACCATGTTGATGTCGCCCAGCGAGGGCTTCAACACGCCATTGATGGCCGCCGCGATCATCGGCTTGGTGTTGAGGCCCGCCGGAGTGCCTTCGAATTCGAGCTTGATGCCCGAAATGGCGGTCTCGGTGAGCTGGCCGGCAAAGGAACCAAGCGTTTCGGCGAGCTTGACCCAGGGGGTGATGATCGGAGCTTCCTCGGCCGAGATGGACGGGAAGTTGAGCGCATTGGTGATCTCGCCGGTCATGAGGTAGGCCGAAATCTGTTCGGCAACCTGCAGGGCGACATTCTCCTGGGCTTCCGTCGTCGAGGCGCCGAGGTGGGGCGTGCAGATGACATTCGGCAAGTCGAACAGCGGATTGTTTTCGGCCGGTTCGACGAGGAACACGTCGAGCGCAGCACCGGCGACATGGCCGGACTTGAGGGCGTCGTAGAGGGCAGTTTCGTCGATCAGGCCGCCACGGGCGCAGTTGATGATGCGCACGCCCTTTTTGGTCTTGGCAAGAGTTTCCGCATTGAGAATGTTGCGAGTGGCGTCGATCAGCGGGGTGTGCAGCGTGATGAAGTCGGCGCGGGTCAGAAGGTCATCGAGCTCGACCTTTTCCACGCCCATGGTCTGCGCCCGTTCGGGGGTGAGGAAGGGGTCATAGGCCACGACCTTCATCTTGAGGCCAATGGCGCGGTCGGCAACGATCGAGCCGATATTGCCCGCACCGATCAGGCCCAGCACCTTGTTGGTTACTTCTACGCCCATGAAGCGGTTCTTTTCCCACTTGCTGGCACGGGTCGAAGCGTCAGCTTCGGGCAGCTGGCGGGCGAGGGCGAACATCATGGCGATGGCGTGCTCGGCCGTGGTGATGGAATTGCCGAAGGGCGTGTTCATCACGATGATGCCCTTCTTGGTGGCGGCCGGAATGTCGACATTGTCGACACCGATACCGGCGCGGCCGATCACCTTGAGATTGGTCGCGGCCGAGATGATCTTCTCGGTCACCTTGGTGGCCGAGCGGATGGCGAGGCCATCATACTGGCCGATGACTTCGAAGAGCTTGTCCTTGTCCTTGCCCAGATCGGGCAGGTAGTCGACCTCGACGCCATTGTCCTTGAAGATCTGGACGGCGGTGGGGCTCAGTTTGTCGGAAACGAGAACTTTGGGCATTTGGGATGGTCCCTGGAATTTGGATTTGTGGGGGGGACCCCCTCCCGCCTCCCCCACCAAGGGGGAGGTGTGGCTCCGAGTGTTGGGCAACGTGCAGCCACGAACTCGATCGGCACCTCCCCCTAGATGGGGGAGGTTGGGAGGGGGCGTTCGAAACTAAGCAGCAGCCTTGAGCGCGGCCTTTTCCTGGGCGAAGGCCCAGTCGAGCCACGGGACGAGGGCCGCGAGGTCGGAAGCTTCCACGGTCGAACCGGCCCAGATGCGCAGCCCCGCCGGGGCGTCCTTGTAGGAGCCGAAGTCATAGCCGACGCCGAGCTTGTCGAGGCGGGCGACGATGGCCTTGGCAAAGGCAGCCTGGGCTTCATCGTCGAGCGCCACGACGTCCGGATCGACGATCGAGAGGCACACCGAGGTATTGGAGCGCTGCTCAGCCTTCTTGGCAAGGAAATCGACCCAGTCGGTCTTTTCCACCCAGTCGGCCAGCACCTTGAAATTGGCGTCGGCACGGGCCTGCATGGCCGAGAGACCACCGATCTTGAGACCCCACTGCATCGCATCAATCGCGTCCTCGATGCAGATCATCGAGACGGTATTGATGGTCTCGGCCTTGAAGATGCCTTCGATCAGCTTGCCGCCCTTGGTCATGC